>NZ_JAIZNT010000003.1:0-144275 GCF_020405475.1 Wolbachia endosymbiont of Tribolium confusum
GTTTACGTAGTTGACCCATGGATTAAGTTATTTATTGAAGGAAAAGAAAAAATCTTGCCATCGAGTCCATTTGTAGCTGGTTTAATAGCTAAGATAGACAGCGAGCAAGGCTTCTGGCACTCACCTTCAAATAAAGAAATAAATGGTATTGTTGGAACAAGCAGGCCTATTGATTTTACGCTCGGTAATACAAATTGTAGAGCAAACCATTTAAATGAAAATGAAGTAACAACGATAATTCATCAAAATGGCTATAGGCTTTGGGGAAATAGAACATGTTCAAATGACTCAAAATGGGCTTTTTTGTCAGTGAGAAGGACTGCAGATTTAATCAACGATAGTCTACTTCGAGCTCATTTATGGGCAGTTGATCGCAATATTACCAAAACTTATATAGATGATGTGATTGAGGGGGTAAATTCTTATCTTGCAAATTTAAAAGCGCAAGGGGCGATTATTAGCGGAAAATGTTATGCAACTCCAGAGCTCAATACACCAACAAATATTGCAAGCGGAAAAGTGTCTTTTGATTTTGAGTTCACGCCACCATATCCAGCTGAACAGATTACTTTCAGGTCACACCTTGTGAGTGGCGCAATATTGTAAAAGGAGAAAGAGAGATGTTACCAAAGATCCTAAAGAATTTTAACGTATTTGTTGATGGTCGTGGCTATGCAGGAAAAATAGATGAAGTAACCTTGCCAAAACTTACCATAAAAACAGAAGAATACAGAGCTGGTGGTATGGATATTCCAATAAATATTGATATGGGCATGGAAAAGCTTGAAGCAGATTTCACTTTTTCTGAATATGACTCTGAGCTCTTTAGACTTTTCGGATTGATAAACAATAATGCTGTTTCTCTTACTTTAAGAGGAGGTTTGCAGGGAAGTAGTGATGCCGAATCAGTAGTAATTAACTTAAGAGGGCTCTTTAAGGAACTTGATTTTGGTAACTGGAAGGCTGCTGAAAAAGCAACACTAAAATGTATAATTGCTGCCAACTATTATAAGCTTACCATTGATGGCAGAGAATTGATTGAAATTGACGCTGAGAATATGATTCGCAAGATCGATGGTGTTGATCAAATGACTTCTATGCGCACAGCTTTAGGAATTTAACTAAAAGGGTAAAACAATGCAAAAAATTAAATTAACTGAACCAATAAAAATCGATGGAATTTTAGTTTCAGAGCTAACTCTACGCCGTCCAAAAGTTCGAGATCGTTTAGCTGTTGAACGTATGGGTAATAGCGATGCAGAGAAAGAAGTAGCACTGATTGCAAATCTTGCAAGTATTTCAAGAGAAGCAGTAGAAGAATTTGATTTAGCAGACTACAATAAGATTCAAGAAACGTTACAAGGTTTTTTGTCTCAGCAGAAGAATTGAGGTTGAGCATATTATCACTTAGCTCAATGGTTGGTGGTGGAATCAATCAGTGGCTTGATATGGATATTGAAGAATTTATTACTTGGTTTGAAAGTAGCGGAAAATTATACAAATGAAGGCAATTTCTATAGTAATTGGAGCAACACTGCAAAGCAGTTTTAATAGTACGATAGCAGGTAGCACGAAGCAACTTTCTCGTATTGGTAGTACGATAAAACAACTTGAATCATCAAGTAAATCAGTATTCAAGTTTAAACAATTAAGCCACGATGCTCTGCTTGCTAGGCGTTCTTGGAATGAACTAGAAATAAAAACAAAATCTCTTGCTCAGCAGATAAAAAATACAGGAGCACCAAGTAAGAGCCTGCAAAACGAGTTTACAAGGTCTAAAACTGCAGCGCTGAAAGCTAAAACAGCTTATTTACAAAAAAGAAGTGCTCTCCACCATTTACGCACGGAGTTCAGTAAAAGTGGTAGAGATATAAAATCTCTTATTGGAGATCAAGTTAAACTTGGCTCTTCTATTGAAAAGCTTAAAAATAACTATACAGCTTTAAATTCCGTAATGCAAAAACGTAAAGGAGTTTTAGCACAAAGAGCAAATTTCAAAGCTCAAATGATGGATGCTGTGGCACTTGGCCTCACCCTTGCAGCACCACTTAAGGCTGCAATTAGTTTTGAGAGTGCCATGGCTGATGTAAAGAAAGTTGTAAAGTTTGAAGATACAGATGTAAATGGCTTAACAAAACTTGGGGAAACATTAAAGGAAATGTCGCGTACAATTCCGCTATCTGCGGCAGAACTTGCGCAAATTACTGCAAGTGGTGGTCAACTTGGTATTAAAGCTAAAGATCTTACGACTTTTACAGACACTGTGGCCAAAATGGCAACTGCATTTGATATGTCAGCAGAAGAAGCAGGAGACGCTATTGCTAAACTTTCTAATATTTATCAAATTGAAATTGGTGAAATGAAAGGCATTGGTGATGCAATAAACCATATCTCTGATAACACTGCAGCAAAAGCTAAAGACATTGTTCCTGCATTAAACAGAATCGGTGGTACAGCAAGGCAATTTGGCTTAACTGCAGTAGAAGCGGGAGCTTTAGCAAGTAGCTTCATTAGTCTTGGTAAGACCCCCGAAAAAGCAGGTACAGCAATTAATGCGATGCTCAGTAAGTTGCAAACAGCAAGTAAGCAAGGTGGCAATTTTCAAAAAGCTTTTCAGCAGCTAAAAATAAATGCTAAGGAATTTGAAAAAGCAATTGGCAAGAATGCACAAGGCACATTAGTTAAGTTTTTAGAAACAATTGCAAAACTAGGTAAGCAAGAACGTTCTAGCGTTCTTTTTGATCTCTTTGGTCTTGAATATCAAGACGATATAGCACTACTCATTGGTAGTCTTGACGAGTACAAAAAATCTTTACGATTAATAAACGGGGAATATAAGGGCTCAATGCAAAGAGAGTTTGAAAATAGAGCAAATACTACAGCAAATAATCTTCAGCTACTTAAGAATTCAATAGCAGAAGTAGGAATGAATCTTGGTTCTGTATTATTACCACCTTTAAATTTTACTGTTAATCTTCTGAGGTCAGCAACTACACAAGTAGCACTTTATGCCAAGGAATATCCAGTATTGACTACAGTAATCATGAGTACTACTACAGCGTTGATTAGCATTAAAATAGCAGCTATATCTCTTGGCTATGCTTGGACTTTTGTAAAAGGTTCCTTATTCGCTTTTTTGTCTACTTGGAAAATGTTTGGATCTGTTATTACTTTAGTAAAAATAGGTCTTTCTGCAGTTTTTCCAGCAATTATTGTTGGATTTAAAGCATTGACAATTGCTTTAATGAGTAATCCTATGGGACTCGTTATTGGCGGTCTTGCTGTTGCTGCAACTTTGATAATTACCAAATGGCAAGTGGTAAAGAACTTTTTTGTTACTATCTGGGAATCAGTGAAAATTGTATGGAAATCTTTTTCTGATTGGGTAGGAAAATTTTGGAATAATATTACTCAGCCCTTTAGAACAATCAGTAATCTGTGGAATAAAAGAAATGAGTCTAAACTAGAAGTTAAGTCTGTAAATAACGTTATAAGTGATTCTCTTAAGTACCCCATTGCGGCACACAGTAAAGCTGTAGAGAATAAAACTCAAAATAATCACTTCAGTATTAATATTCATTCAACCCCTGGGCAAGATACACGTAGCATTGCTGATGAAGTAATGGAGCGAATTAGAGAGCAATTTAGTGGCGCACTTTATGATATAAATTAAATTATGCTGTCTCTTGGTCCATATAGATTTTCATTAACTGAGCGAGGTTTCACACGCAGGAATGAATATCGCTGGCCTGCACTTGAGCGTATTGGAGAAAAGCCATTACTTCAAAGTATTGGTCCTGGAGAGGACGTTATTGAGCTTGCGGGAGTAATCTATTCAGGAGGACTGGGGCAAATAAATAATATGCGAAATTTATCGAAACCTCTTTTACTCATTGATGGCCAAGGTAACATTTTAGGCCATTTTGTTATTGTGAAAATAGAAGAAACGCAGAGATATTTTTTTCCAAATGGTGAAGCAAGAAAGATTGAGTTTCACTTAAGTTTGAAGCACTATGATAACGTGTTGTCAGACGGATCACTAAATAATCCAGTTGATGATATACAACTTGATAATGATATATTACAAAACTAAGGAAAATGATATGTTAGATTTAATCTGCTGGAACTACTATGGATTCAGCTCAGGAGCAGTTGAGATTGTGTTAAGAGCTAATCCTGGGCTTTCAGAGTACGAACTTCTTCCTGCAGGATTAATCATTAAACTTCCTGTTATTCAAAAAGAGACACAAAAGCAAGTAGTAAAACTATGGGATTAAAATGACACCAGACTTTAGTATTTCAGTAGAGGGAATTTTAATCACTGAGTTGATAAAAAGTCGGTTAGTATCAATGCATATTACTGATGAAGCTGGAGTAATAAGTGATACTGCTGTAATTCATCTTGATGACCGTGATTCATTATTTGAAATTCCTAGAACTGGGGCAAAGCTAAATATTTTACTTGGGTATAAAGAAACTGGCATTGTGCCGATGGGAGATTACATAGTGAATGAAATTACGCTACAAGGCCCGCCACAAGGACTAAAAATCAAGAGTCATGCAGCGGATCTAAAAGAGTCATTAAAGGAACAAGTGTTTAATGAGTGGCATCAAATCACCTTAAATGATTTGGTAAAAAAGATTGCAGACAAACATGGCTATCAAGCTAAGGTTGCTGCAGAGTTTGTAAATATCATGATATCACATATTGATCAAACTGCAGAGAGCGATATGCATTTTTTAACCAGGCTTGCTCAAATTTATGGAGCAATAGCAAAACCTGCAGGAGGATATTTACTGTTTGTTTCAAAAGGAAAAGCAAAATCAGTTACCGGAAAAACTTTAAGCACTATTACTTTAACACCTAGAGATATTACAAATTGGAAAGTAAAATTTAATGAGCGTAATCAATATGGCTCGGTTATTGCTTACTGGTATGATTATGAAAAAGCAGAGACAATAACGGAAAAAGTAGGTGATCAAGAACCAAGCTATATTTTGCGAGATATTTATGCAAGTAGTGATTTGGCACAAAGTGCAGCATCTGCGAAGTTGAATCAGCTGATGAGTAATGCAGCAACACTCAATGTCACAATGCCAGGAAATCCTGAATTATTTGCTGAAGCAAAGATTAATCTTTCTGGATTTCGCAAAGGAGTTTATGGTAAATGGATAATAAATAGGGCTGAGCATGTAATTGATAACCTTGGCTATCGTACTATTGTTACGGGAATAATTGATAGTTGGAAAGTAAATTGATAATTTCCTCATAGATATCTTCTTTATTATTGTTTAATTCCTCTACAGCAAGATCTAAAGGAGTTTTTTTATCTTTGTTTTTAGCAGAAGGATTTGCTCCATTTTTCAGTAGAAATTTAGCAATTTCCAGATGTCCTTTTCGTACAGCATAGTGCAGAGCTGTCCAGCTAAAAGCATCAGTAGTATTTACATCAATGCCTTCTTCAATTAGAAATTTTACGACTTCTAAACAGCCTCCGCTTGTAGCATAGTGTAATGATGTTGCACCAAAATGATGAGTAGCATTGATATCTACTACATTTTTTATTAAGGATCTTACAGTATCTAAATTACATTTTTCAGCTGCAGTAGATAATGTTTCCAGATCATTGCCACTTGCCTTACTTTTTATTGGCACATCTTTTGATAATTGGTCTGTACTAAAGTGCTGATACAGAACAATAACGCATATTATCGGTATTATTGAACTTGTTAACAATTTCCAAAAAAGGCTAGATTTCATGTTGATTATATTATTTACATCGCTTGTTTAGTGCAACTAATTAACTTTATTTTAGAAAAGATTTTTTGGACGTATTTTTGATGAATCTTGTATATGTATATATACAACTTTTCCTTTAAAAAAGATGACAAACACAGGAAAGATCCCTGTAGCAGTAATTGCTACTATGGTGATACAAACAATAGCATTGATCTGGTGGCTAGCTAAGCTCGACTTAAGAGTGCATATGCATGATAAATTTATAGAGCAAAATCAAAGGACTACAGAAATCATCTATCGCCTTGAAGAAAGGGTCAAAAACCTTGCTGAGGAAGTTAATGAACTTGAGCAGAGACAAAAATAAAAAAGTGGCAAAGTATATTTTATCTGTTGATGGAGGTGGAATCAGAGGAATAATTCCTGCCATTATTCTAGCAGAAATTGAATCTAGGACAAAAAAGCCAATTTCCCAGATTTTTGATTTAATGGCAGGCACCTCAACCGGTGGGATTATTGTTGCTGGACTTTGTAAAAGCAATAAACCTCAATACTCTGCCAATGATTTAGTTGGACTTTACCAAGAGTATGGAGCTTATATCTTTCAATCATCATTTTGGAGAAAATCAATTGCTTCTTGGCTGAGTGGTTCTCAGTACTCGTATAGAAATATGGAATTTATTCTCAACAAATACTTTGGTGAAAGTACTATGGCCGATGTTGCAAGTAATCTACTGCTCACCAGTTATGACATTCACAATAGTTGTGAATTTTTCTTCAAAAGTTGGAAAGAAAAAAACATTAAGTTGAAAGATGCACTCAGAGCTACAACAGCTGCTCCAACGTACTTCACACCAAAACGTCTGAAAATTAGCCAAACAGAGAGAGTGTTGATAGATGGCGGAGTGTTTGCTAATAATCCAGCAGCTTGTGCATATGCAAGTGGCAAGAGATTATTTCCAAATGATGAGATTATACTGCTATCAATAGGCACTGGTGGAACAAATAGAAGTATAAAGTATGCTAACTCAAGGAGATTTGGCAAAATAGGGTGGATCAAGCCACTACTGAATGTGATGTTTGCTTCTGGATTGGATTGCGTTGATTATCAACTAGAACAAGTAATAGATGATAAATACATAAGAATACAATCGCAATTGAAAGTAGCATCGACTGAGATGGACAATATTACACTCAAAAATATCAAATTTCTTCAGCAAGAGGCAAGTAAAATGATAGAGGATAACCAGAAAGTGATAGACAAATTCTGCAAGCAAAATCCAAAACTATAACTGAGCTAGAAAAACGAAATAAGCGAGTTTCTAGTATCTACTTTAATAAATTTACTAAAATATTTTTTTAATATTATATATTGAATACAGAAGCACAAGAATTTCATTCAGCAATGCAGATAATTAATTATGTAATTACCTTTGTTGATATTTTAATATATTGTATAGAAATCAGTAAACTAATGTTGCTTTTAATTCAGGTTAAGTTTTGGAAGCGTGATTTTCAAGTTCCTCAATAGATAAATCTGTTATTTTAGAAATAGCATCAACAGAAACGTCCAACATACGTAGATTATTTGCAACCTTTATTGACTCTGCTTTGTAAATCGGGAATGTTGCTACCAAATGTTGACATTAAACTTTATGATATGAGGTATCTTTGATGTTTTTACGCTACTAAATTCATGATATCCATCTCTTGGCGATTTAAGCCTATTTTTAGAGTATTGATAAAAAGACGATAAGACCCCTTCTACATCTAAAGCCTAAAATGCAATTCTCAGATGATCTCTGACAGACGTTTTTTTCATCAACACATTCAAAACAATAAAAAGATTGAATATTTCTTCACAATTGTGTATAATTATTAATGCTTTGGTGCACGTAACGATTATACTTTAAAAAGAATGTTGGCTACTGAGAAGAATGAAGACATCTTCATCAGAAAAAAAAGGGGCAAAAACAGAGAAAATTGACGTAGCTACTTAAGGCAGGTGTCTCTATTGCAGCTGAGACAACTGATCTACTCATGATCAAATGAAGAAGTTATAAGCATACAGATTGGATTACAGTATCTTTTTTAAGAAGAAGATTTATCTTGCTTAAAAACTTGTAGATACTATATTTTATATAAATTCTTCATGCGAGGCCTTTATGTTTACTAATAGAATATCTAATAATCTGGATCAGCTGCAATTTTTTGTAGAGTTTTTAAATGAAAATTATGAAATTCAGAAACATCTTAGTCTTACACCACTACATTTAGCAGCAGGAAATGGTCAGTTGGATTTAGTCAACACTTTATTAGGAGAAGGTTTAGATATTAATTCAGAGATTAAGTACGATGGCTTTACGCCACTGTATTTTTCAATTGCAAAAAATCGCTTAGAGATGGTTAACTTTCTTATTGCTCATGGAGCAGATGTAAACCATAAGACCATTCTAGGCTTTACACCTTTAAGTTTTGCATCCCAGCAAGGATATTTAGATATAGTCAACACCTTGATTGCAAATGGAGCAGATCTTAGTACTAAAACAGATAAACTTAATACACCTTTACACCTAGCAGCAGAGAATGGTCATCTAGATATAGTAAATGTTTTTATTGAAAAGGGATTAGATGTTAATGCTGTAAATAATGATCGAGCAAGACCTTTGCATTCTGCAGTACAAAATGGTAACCTCGAAGTAGTTAAAGCTCTTATTTCACAAGGGTCTAATATTAACGCTGGATCTTCAGGCATAGGTAATCATAAAGTTGATGCAAACATTACACCCTTACATCTGGGAACACAAACTGGTAGGTTAGATATAGTTAAAGTTCTGCTTGAAGCGGGAGCAAACGTTAATGCAAAAACAGATGATAAGATTACACCTCTACATTTAGCGTCTCAAAATGGCTTTTTAGAGTTAGTAGACATTTTACTAAAAGCAAAATCTAATGTTAATGCTAAGGATTATGAGAATCTTACACCTCTACATTTAGCAGCAGAACGTAATCACTTTGGAGTAGTTAAGTCTCTTCTTCTCGTAAGGGGAATTGATGTTAATGCTAAGGACCACGATAATTCCACAGCTTTACATATAGGATCTCAGAATGGTCACTTAGAAGTAGTGAAGCTACTAATAGAGAAAAAAGCCAATGTTAATGCTAAAAAAAACGAAGGTTTTACACCTTTGCATCTAGCAATTCAGCAAAGTCATTTCGAGGTGAGTGATTTTTTAATTAAAAATGGAGCAAACATTAACACCGTGGATGATCAGAATTGGACTCCTTTACATAATGCAGCATATAATGGTTTTTCTTTAAAAATAGTAGAGAGCTTAATTGCAAAAGGAGCAAATATAAATGCAAAGATGGATGATGGTAGAAGAGCTCTACATTTGGCAGCAGAACATAATCACTTGGAAATAATGAATTTCTTGATTGAAAATGGAGCAGATATTAATGCTCTAGATAACAGAAGTTGGACTCCTCTACATTGTGCAGCATATGATGGTAATTTAGAAGTTGCTAAATCTTTGCTTGATAAAGGAGCAGACATTAATGCTAAAACAGTTAAAAGTACTACACCTCTACACTTTGCAGTAGACCATGATCATTTAGAGGTGGTTGAATTGCTCTTAGAAAAGGAAGCAGATATTAATGCTTTAGATCACACAAATTGGACTCCTTTACATTTTGCAGCAGAAAAAGGTTATGATCAGATAGCAACCGTTCTATTGAAACATGGTGCTGATGTAAATGTAAAAGAAAATCAAAATAAAGGCACAGCCCTACATCTTGCAGCTCAATATGGTCATCCTAAGGTAGTTAAAACTCTTATTATAAATGGAGCGGATGTTAATGCAAAAATGGATAAAAATGCTACGCCTTTACACTTAGGGGCACAAATTGGTAATTTAGATATAGTTAGGTCTCTACTTATGAGCGGAGCATACTTTAATGCTAGAGCTGAAGGAGGTAGATATGTTTTACCATTACACTTTGCGGAAAGAAGAGGAAACCCAGAAGTAATAAAATTACTAAAATTGGTTGAGAAGTTATTTAAGGCTATAGAAGATAATAATTATTTAGGAATTGAGAGTTCCATTAGAGATGGAGCAATCATTGATTCGAAGAACGTGGATGGAAGAACGCCATTACATTATGCTGTTAATAATGGGCACATAAAAGTTGTAAATATCTTGCTAGCAAATGGAGCTGATGCTACTCAAGTTACTAACAAGGGTAATACACCATTACACACTGCTGCTTCCAAAGGTCATAAAGAAATTATTGAAGCTTTGTTACAACGTGTAAGCCACAATAAATTGAGTGATTTTATTAATGCTAAAACTACTTCTAGTGGTACTACATCACTTCATGTTGCAGCTAAAGGTGGCTCCTTGGAAGTTGTAAAATCTTTATTAAAACATGGTGCAATTTATAACATCAAGAATAAAGAAGGTAAAGCACCACTTGATCTTTCTCGAGACCAAAATATTACTAACCTATTGAAATTAGTAGAAGAGCTGTTTGAGAATGCAAAAAATGGTAATGTTGAAATTATCAGTAAGCTGAAAGCAATAAAACCTGATGAGCGCGTAGCTGTAACAAATGCTCGTAATGATCAAGACAAGTCATTAATCCAGGTTGCAGTAATCAATAAACACTCAAACCTTGCAAGTAGATTATTAGAAATATTAAAAAGTCCAGATCAGAGTTTACAAGATGTCAGCGTAGAAAATCGAGTAAAGAGTTTAAAGTTATAGCTCTCTTAAATGAAACTCTAATGAGGGTGCCAAGATCTAGAAAATATATAAAAATTACAGTGGACTTTACATCTTACTAATTATAAATTAACTTACTACCTAATCAATTCCTGAGTTATGTATGAGTAACATTTTGATAATATTAGCAGCAGGAAAGAGCAGTAGAATGAATTCTGAATATTCAAAAGCATTACACCAAGTGGGAAATCTTACTCTTTTAGAACATATAATTTCTAATGCAAAATCGCTGAGTCTAAAAAGCTTATCAATTGTTGTTAACAACTCCCTTCTAAAAGATTTAGAAAACTTTGATACTCTAAAAAGTATAATCGATCAATACAATATAAAACTAATAATTCAAGAAGATATTACAGGCACTGGCACTGCAGTTAAAATTGCTCTAGAAAATCTGGAGGAGTTATCTGATCAAGACATAGTTTTAATACAGTATGGAGACACTCCTTTTATATCTAGCGATACAGTTATGAAAATGACTGATTGTTTAAAGTATAATAATTTAGTTCTTCTTGGATTCAATAGTCAAGATGAACAATATGGAAGATTAGTAATTGATAATTACGGCAATGTTCAAAAAATCCTAAAAAATGGAGATAAAATGCTTCTTGCAAACTCTGGAATAATAGCTTCATATGCTAAAGATCTCTTTACCTTAGTAAAAGAAATAAAATTTAATAATTCGACCAATGAATATTGTCTTAATGATATAGTACCCATTGCAGCAAACAATAACTTGAGTGTAGGTTATGTAGTTTCTGATGAAAGAGAAGCAATGGGAGTAAATAATAAAGAGGATTTGATTAAAGCCGAACACTATTTTCAAAAAAAAAGGCAGCCAACTTTTCTTTCATAACTACATTTTTTTATTCATTAATTTAAGTTGACATTTATTTTATACTTGTTTTATAATACCTTTTAATTCTTACTTGTAAGATAATTGGTACGACAAATTTTCCTAGTTGTAGTGAGAGGGTATACATGGGGATATTAATAACAGGTGCTGCAGGTTTGATAGGGTCAACCTTGGTGAAAAAGTTAGAAAACCAGGGCCATGAAGTAATAAGCTGTGATATTAGGTTTCACAACAATCCACTCAGTTTTTTTTCAGAAGATATAGTACCACTACTTGCTCAGTGTACAGGAATCATTCATCTGGCTGCAATTTCTAGAGTTATACATGGTGAACTTTATCCTACACTGTGTCAAAAAATTAATGTTGATGGTACAATGCGGTTTTTAGGGTTATGTAAGTCACTTCCAAATAAACCGTGGTTTATATATGCAAGTAGTAGGGAAGTTTATGGAGAGCAGAAGGAACTGCCAGTTACAGAATCTGCTAGTATCGATCCAATAAATAATTATGCCAAAGGTAAAGCATTTATTGAGGAACAAATAACAAGTTCAAAAGATTTTAATGTAGCAATATTACGCTTTTCAAATGTATACGGTGGTTTACTAGATCATAACAGTAGAGTAATTCCTGCACTCTGTATTAATGCATTAAGAGGTGATCCAATTAAAATAGAAGGTAAAGAATGTGTTTTTGATTTTACCTATTTGGATGATGTTATAGAGGGTATATGCTTAACTGTTAAATATTTACAAAGCGAAAAATCTTCCCTTCCTGCTATTCATCTTACTACTAATAGCCCATGTACTTTAGAAAACTTAGCAAAAACAATATTAAAAGTCACGAAAAGTGATTCTAGAATTGATTTTTATCCTCCAAGAAATTTTGATGTAACTAAGTTCCATGGTGATTTTATTAGAGCTAAAGAGCTACTTGGTTGGTCTCCAAAACATTCATTAGAAGTAGGATTAAGTAAATTTATAAAAAGTCTACAAAACAATACACAAGAATATCCTAACAATATAGATATGGTAATATATGAAAATATTAAAAGTTATTCATGGTTACCCTCCTTATTATAGTGCTGGTTCAGAGGTTTATAGCCAAACTCTTGCTCATGAACTAGCAAATAACAATGAGGTACAAGTATTTACTAGGTATGAAAATAGCTTTTTACCTGATTTTTATTACACTACAGTCCTAGATAGTAGTGACTCTCGAATCTTACTGCATTTAATTAATATACCTACAGCTAAATATCGTTATAAATTTATCAATGAAGAAGTAAATATAAAATTTAAAAGAATAATAGATAACTTTCAGCCAGATCTTATACATTTTGGTCATCTTAATCATCTATCAATTACTTTACCAGAAATTGCTTTTAAAGAAAATATACCTACAATTTTTACGCTACATGACTTTTGGTTAATGTGTCCAAGAGGAAGGTTTATTCAACGTAATTCTGAAGATTTATTACAGCTTTGTGATGGACAAAAGGATCAAAAATGTGCAACCCAATGTTACAAGGGATATTTTACAGGAGATGAAGAATTCCTGAATTCAGACATAAATTATTGGGAACAATGGGTTGCAACTAGAATGAAGCACACAAGGAAAATAATAGACTATATAGATTACTTTATTTCCCCATCGAAATTCTTGATGGACAAATTTACTCAGGATTTTAATGTTCCGATAAACAAAATTTCTTATCTTGATTATGGTTTTGATCTCAATCGTCTTAAGAAGAGAAATAGAGTACAAGAAAAAGAGTTTATTTTCGGTTATATTGGTACTCATACTCCCGAAAAAGGTGTTGATCTATTATTGAAAGCTTTTTCTCACTTATCATCTAAAGCAAAACTTAGAATTTGGGGAGCAGCAAGAGAAGAAACTAAAGCTTTAAAAGCGATTGCCGATCAGTTTTCACCTGTTGTTAAAGAAAGAATAGAATGGATGGGAAGTTATGATAATAAGAATATAGTTACTGACGTATTTAATAAAGTCGATGCAATAGTCGTTCCTTCAATTTGGGGTGAAAATTCACCGTTAGTAATACATGAAGCACAGCAACTTAGAATACCAGTTATAACAGCCGATTATGGTGGCATGGCAGAATATGTAAGAGATGGACTATTATTTAAGCACAGAGATGCAAGTAGTTTGTCAGAAAAAATGCAAGTCCTATCTACAGATCAGGAGTTATATAATAAACTTACCCAAAAAGGCTATCCTTATACTGAAAATGGAAATATACCTTCTATAGGTGAGCATACTGAGAAACTTAACAAGATTTACCGTAATGCTATTGAAAAGAAAGGCAAATCAGTAGCTGTGAAACCTGGTCCTTGGAGAATTACTTTTGATACTAATCCAGATTACTGCAATTTTGCTTGTATAATGTGCGAATGTTTTTCACCATACAGCAAAGTTAAAGAAGAGAAGAAAGCTAAAGGAATAAAACCTAAGATACTGTCGATAGAAACTATCAGAAAAGTAATTAAGGAAGCAGCTGGCACACCTTTAAGGGAAATCATTCCTTCTACTATGGGTGAGCCTTTAATGTATAAAAGCTTTGATGAAATAATCAATTTGTGCCATGAGTTCGGCCTTAAGCTTAACCTCACAACCAATGGTTCTTTTCCCATTAAAGGAGCTAGAAAATGGGCTGAACTATTGGTACCAATTTTATCTGATGTTAAGATTTCCTGGAATGGGGCAACTAAAGAAACTCATGAAAGAATCATGAAAGGTTCAAAATGGGAAGTAGTGACAGAAAATTTAAAAACTTTCCTTGAAGTTAGAGATAAATACTTTAGCGATACAGGTGAAAGGTGTACCGTTACTTTACAATTAACATTTTTGGAAAGTAATTTACATGAACTCTATGACATAGTTAAGATGGCCATAAAAAATGGCATAGATAGAGTTAAAGGACATCATCTTTGGGCACATTTTGAGGAAATTAAGGATCTATCTATGAGAAGAGATGAGTTAGCAATTAGTAGATGGAATACAGAGGTGAGAAGGTTATATGAGCTTAGAGATAATATGCTATTACCAAATGGTAAAAAGATAAAATTAGAAAATTTTACAATTCTTTCTCAAGAAGGTATTAAGGATTTGGCTCCAGGTGGTCAATGCCCATTTTTAGGTAAAGAAGCATGGATAAACAATGAAGGAAAGTTTAGTCCTTGCTGTGCTCCAGATGAACTCCGTAAGACATTAGGAAATTTTGGTAATGTTAATGAGGTTAAACTCGAGGAAATATGGCAGAGTAGTGAGTACCTAAGCTTACAAAAGAATTATTTAAATTACAAATTATGCAAAACATGCAACATGAGAAAACCTTTGATCAATTAATCAAAGATAATCTTAAATCTATTAAAATTTCACCGTGTGAGAGTTTTCACGAATTACTAGGAAATCCTTTGTATGAAGATAGGTTTATAAAGGTTGGTAAATTTCATGAGCCCGGTCTTGCACCGGTTTATGATCAGACAGGTGCTTATCATATCAATGTAAGAGGAGAAGCAGTTTATCATCATAGATTTCTAAAAACTTTTGGATTCTACTTTAATAGAGCGGCCGTAGAAGATGATACAGGGTGTTACCATATTGATTCATCTGGATGTAGAGTATACAAACAGTCGTATCAATGGATTGGAAATTATCAGGAAGATATTTGTGTAGTTAGAAGACATGATAAATGTTTTCATATTAATTTAAATGGCAACAGGATTTATCAGGAGGAATATGATTATGTTGGAGATTTTAAGGATGGTATCGCTGTAGTCTATAAGGATGGTAAAGCTACACATATTAATCATCATGGAAAGTTAGTACATAATAAATGGTATAAAAAACTTAATGTTTTTCATAAAGGGTATTCTATTGCAGAAGATCAACATGGTTGGTTTCATATAGATATTAATGGTGATCCTGTTTACCAGCAGAGATTTAAAATGGTAGAAGCATTTTATAATGGGATGGCAAAAGTTGAAACTTTTGAAGGTGTGTTAGGACAAATCGATATTACCGGAAATGTAAAGTTTAGTATTTTTGATTTAGGTAAAGAATCTCAAGTGCATAGGATTTCTGCAGAACTTTCAGCCTTTTGGAAAACTTACCTAACAAGCGTTGCTATTGAACTTGATTTGTTAAATATTTTACCTGCAACTGTGCCGTTTTTATCTAAAAAGTTAAACATTATCGTACCAAATCTAGAAAGGCTGTTAAGGGCGTTGTGGGAAATAGGGTTTATTGATTATGATAAGGACGAGGACTTATGGAAACTATCATCAAAAGGTAAGTGTTTTAAGGAAATACCATTTTTGCCAAAAGCAGCAACAATGTGGGCAAGAGTTGCCGCTGAAAAGAATTGGTTAAATATTGCCGATATACTAAAACAGAAGTCAATCTCTTCATTTGAATCTTTTAAGGAAAGAGAATCATCAGAAGATAAGAAAATAGCGTTTTACCAAGCATTGCTAGGATATTCTAGGTTTGATACTAAAGAGTTTAATTCTAGGATTAATATAGATGGTGCTAAGAATATATTGCTATTTGGTGTACACTCTTTATTTCTTGCTTATTCTGATATACACAATAAAGGTTCCATAGGCCTATATAACGAACATAAAGTGCCAAGACAGTTAGTAGAAAATTTAAAAGTCAAACTTATAACTCAGGAAGAACTATCAGCTACAAATTATGAATTAGGTGTCTTTTGCCGCTTTCTACAGCATTATGATGATGATAAAGTATTATCTTATTTAAAATTGGTCAAAGGAATATCTCGTATTTTATTGATAGAAACTATTTTAGATTACCGCTCTCCAGATGGAGGCTCTGTAGATATTAATGTAATGGTTGAAACAGGAGGTAAACTAAGAACATTAAGCAATTGGGAAAAAATACTCAAACAAGTAAAAGGATTCAAAATTTTTGCTGTTATACCTTTAACAGATTACTTATCAGTTATTGATGTCAGGTGTTAATCATATGGAAACATTACAAAAAAATGGTTTTTTTATTATCAAAAATCTGGTTCCTTTAGAGCTAATAACTCAGTCTTTAAGTGATATAACAAATAAGATATCAAAGCTATCCCAAGAACTAAGTGTTTCAACTTCTGACTACTTAAACTGTACCGGCAGATGGGGCACGTCATCTCAAGTAACTAGAATTATCTCTCAAGCATTAGATGAAATTATTAAAAATTACCTTGAAAAGTCACTTCAGTGTCAGATACTGCAGAAAAAATCAAATGTTATATGTAAAACTGCTGATTTAATAGATGCAGTTCCCTTTCACCAAGACATCTCCTATAGTTTCAATGATCCTTACCACTTTTCTGTTTGGTTAGCTTTGAATAATGTAAGTGAAACTTCAGGTGCACTGCAAATTATAGAAAACAGTCATAAATGGGAAATACAGCCTTTAGTTGATTTTTGGTACCCATATTTTTTTGATCAGTACTCAAGTAATCGGGAAAATTACAAAATTAAGTCACTACCTATTTCAGCAGGAGATGCGATAGTTTTTGATTCACGGTTATGGCATGGTAGTGATAAGAATACAGATGCTAAAGATAGATTTGCTTATGTAACAAGGTGGATTGTAAAAGATCAAGATCTTCCCTATGTGCCAAAACCTCAGCCTTCAGTTTTTGGTATACTCAATTGTGGTGGGTTAACAGAATCTATACTGAGAGAATGCTTGTCATTATTTTGCTACCAGGAAAGTATAAAAGTAAAAAACATGGAAGAACTTATCAAGAGCTGGTTAGCCTTTATTACAGACACAACTACAAATATTTCTGAGATCGACACTACTGAGGCTAAGCGAGATTTATATAAGCTACTTATTCTGAATCGAGCATCAGCACTACATGATGCTGGAGACATCTCAGGAAAAATATACAAAAATTTATGGTTTTCACTACTTGTATTTCTCAATAAAAAAGTCAACGTAGTGGAGCTAGCATTATAAATGAACAGAAGTAGAGTTGATAGCTTCAAATGTGTATTGATGTTCATCTTGAATATAGCATCTAAATTCAAACTTAATGTACTTATAATGTCTTTAGTTGCCCTGGTGGTAGCTGTTGATTTGTCTTTTAGAAAGTATTTAGTAAAAAATATTCTAGATACAGCTGTAAAATATCAGGAAGGTAATGTAATTGAAAATCTTTTATTACCTGTAAGCGCTTATCTTGGTATGGCATTACTTATCACTACTGCTTTTAGATTCTATGGCTATTTTGTTGACATTCAAATGTTTACCTTAATGCGTCAAAAGATAGCTGATATATCTTTTTGTAGGCTACTCCAACAAGACCATTCCTATTATCAGAACAATTTATCTGGAAGCTTAGTACATAAGGTCAGTAGCTTAATGGATAGTGTGATAGAGTTAATAAGATTGCTTATAGATTGTTTTTTCGGTTACAGTATAGCATTAGTCTTAGCTATTTATACCTTATCATTAGTAAACATAAAGTTTGCAATCGCTACATTCACTTGGGTAAGCATTTTTATTTTAGTCTCGATTTTCAGCTTTCGTGTGCTTACTGAATTAGCTGATAATTACTCTAAACAAAATTCACAGGTAATAGCTAGTATAGCAGATAGTATTTTAAATGTTATATCAGTAAGGTTATTTTCTCAGCAAGCACATGAGAGACACAAATTTTTTCAAATATGCAAGAAAAGAACTATTGCAGAGAGAAAATTACAATGGGCATACTTTTGGCTTTGGTTTATATACGGCTATTCATTTGATATACTCCAAGCAGTAAACTTGTATTTTTTAATTCATGATTATCAATTGAACAAAATCGCAATAGGAGATATTGTTCTTGTACTTGGAATTAATATATCGATTATAGAGTTTCTTAACCATCTAACTAGGAATCTTACCCAATTTTCTACTCATTTCGGCAAAGTTTCAGATGCATTGCCAATCTTGACTACCGTACCAGAAATTCAAGATAAGGAAAATGCTAAAGAATTAAATTTATTAAGTGGAAGAATAACGTTTAACAATGTTTCTTTTTCTTATGAAGGTCAGGAGCCATTATTTCAAGATTTCTCAGTTACCATTAATCCTTGCGAAAAGGTAGGTCTAGTTGGTTATTCTGGAGGTGGTAAATCTACTTTTATAAACTTAATTCTAAGGCTATTTGATGTTAAAAAAGGTAATATACAGATTGATAATCAAATAGTATCAGAAGTTACACAGAGTTCTTTGAGGCAACAAATATCTGTAATACCTCAAGACCCATTGTTATTTCATGATACTATTTTAGCAAACATCATATATGGTAAACTTCAATCTACTATCGAAGAAATAATGAGAGCTGCAAAGCTGGCTGGTATTCACGATTTCATTATGACTCTACCAGATCAATATGGAACTACAGTTGGAGAAAAAGGCATCAAGCTATCTGGAGGAGAAAGACAAAGAATAATAATAGCCAGGGCATTTTTAAAAAACGCTCCAATATTATTTCTCGATGAACCAACTAGTCAGTTAGATTCTATAACAGAAAAAACAATTCAAATGAGTTTATTCAAATTGATGAAAAATAAAACTACGATTACTATAGCACACCGTATTTCTACACTTTTACACATGGACCGAATTATAGTATTTAACAAAGGAAAAATTGTCCAAGATGGTAAACACGCTGAATTAGTTTCTAAGCAAGGTCTTTACAAGGAACTTTGGAATGCTCAAATTGGTTGTTTGAATGGCAAGAAATAAGATGGAAAAAATTATTGATCTGAGAAGTGACACTACAACTCTGCAGAGCTCCAACGTTATACATGCAATAAGTAATGCAACTGTTGGAGATTTTGCTTATGGTGAAGACAAAAGCTGTAATGACTTATCAGAATATTGCAAACAATTATTCAAAGTAGAAGAAGCATTATTTGTAACCAGCGGTATGCTTGCAAATAGATTAGCCATTGCCATTCAAACAAGTCCTGGTGATGAACTAATAACTAATTATAATTATCACATTAATTTTTTCGATAGTGCAGGCAATGCAAAAGTAAATAATATCGTATTTAATTGTATTAGAAATAATAGCGGAATCTTAGATGTTGATGAAGTAGAATATGCTATTAATTCTAAGCCGAGGTATAAAATTTTTGCTCAGGTGAGTCTTGTTTCTATAGAAAATAGTATAAATGGGTTTAATGGTAAAATTTATCCTTTTGAAAAACAAGTCGAGTTATATCACTTTTTAAAAGCTCACAATGTAAATCTTCATTTAGACGGTGCAAGAATATTTAATGCTCATATCGAAACAAATATTGCTTTAGCAGATTATGCTAAATATGTGGATACAATGAGCTTTTCTTTTACTAAAGGACTTGGCGCTCCTTTTGGTTCAATGCTTATGGGTAAAAGAGAGATAATTGAAAGGGCTAAAAAGCTACAGGTTTGGCTAGGTAGTGGTTATCATCAGATAGGGTATTGTGCTAATGCAGCAAAATACGTACTACAGAATAATATCTCTAGGCTTAAAGAAGATAATAAGCTCGCTAAATTGTTTGCAGATAAGATTAAAGAAATTCCACACATAAAACTGGTACTACCTTATCCAGAAACTAATATAGTAAGCTTTAGTATAAAAGCACTAAATGTAACTAATGAGGTTTTCTTGAGTAAGTGCCAAGCTTATGGTTTATTGCTTTTTCCTTGGCTCGAGTCTCATATAAGAGCAGTTACCCATCTTGGCACAAAGGAAACAGACATCATGAAAGCTGCTGAAATTATAAAGGAAGTTGTGTTAAATTTAATATGAGAATAAAAATAGATTTCTTTAGCGATTCAAACACTGACCCTTCAGCTAAAATGAGGGAAGCGATGGCTAAAGCAAAAGTTGGAAACGAAGCTGCATGTGAAGATCCAACTGTGAACGAATTAGTGGCAACCGCATGTAAAATATTAGGTAAACCTGCAGGAATCTTTTTGATTTCAGGAACGATGTCCAATGTCATTGCTTATAAAGTACACATTCAAAGACCTGGTGATTACTTGCTGCTTGATGAAACTTCACATCCGCTCATAGTACAATCTGGCTTGATCGCAGCCCAGGCACATGCCACTCCTTTGCCCATCAAAGGTACGAGAGGAATATTTACTGGAGAACAAATTGTTGAGTTTATTACTCGTCCTAGTTTAAGAAATATTCCGAGAGTTGGGCTTGTTTCTATCGAACAAACGACAAATTTTGGTGGTGGAGCTGTGTGGCCTTTAGAATATATTCAAGAGATCTCAAGTCTCTGCAAAGAGAATGACGTATTCACTCATTTAGATGGAGCAAGACTGTTCAACGCTTGTGCTCATACTAAAATATCTCCAAAAGAGTATGCAAGTTATTTTGATTCGGTATTCATTGATTTTAGTAAAGGATTAGGTGCTCCAATGGGCGCAATATTGCTTGGAAGTGAAGAGTTTATTGAAAAAGCTTGGTACTATAAGTTTCAAATTGGCGGAGGTATGCACCAAGCTGGCATTATTTCAGCTGCATGTTTATATGCTTTACATAATAATATAAATTGTTTAGAGGAAGATCATAAAAAGATGCAGCACCTTATAGAAGGCCTAGACTCCATAGATCAAGTTATAATTGATATCGACCTATACAAAACTAATATAGCGTATTTTTCATTACGTACTAATTGTATATCTACTCAAGAATTAATAAACGTACTAGTTACAAATTATGGAATTAGAATGGCTAACATCAAAGGTAAAATCAGAGCTATAACACATAGAGATATAAGCTATGAAGATATTAATACTACTGTATCTGCTATAAGAAAGATACTAAGTAATTTTCTGCACTAATTGTTTGCAAACTTCTTGTCAAACAATATTATACCAATATAGTATTATGCTAGCATCTGCATAGAGCTATTTGGGAATAGGTGTGAACTTTGTCTTCTTTCAATATTTACTATTCTTCTGTGGATATATGCTGCTTTATTTATCAAGACAAAGTATACCAATTGCTCTACCACTGTTAATAGATACTGACCATGTAAAATTAAGCTATTTTTTTGCCTGCTTTTCTTTTTTTTATGGAGTATCAAAATTTGTTAATGGAATAATCATGGACTCCAAAAATAATCCATTATTTATGTTTGGGCTATGCAATATTGCAACTGGATTATTAACCATTGGTATAACTTTATCATATAATAATCTAACTTTATTACTGTTAACATTAATATTATTAGCTTGGACACAAGGGTTAGGTTGGCCAGCTATTACCAAGTTTATGGTTACAAACTCTAGCATCTCTTCAATTGCATCATCATGGGGAGTTATGAGCGCATCTCAGCAACTTGGTTCTTGTATTACTTTAATTGTATTACCAAGTATAATTAAAATATATGATGCAAAAAGTGCATTTTTGTACTCTGGTCTCTTATGCTTACTTTTTGGAATTTATATAATATTAAAAGCATATTACAAAGAAAGTGCCAACTTTACTACCTATTATAAGGTGCAGAAATCTCAGATAGGTGTCAAAGTGAAAAGTTCCATATGGTTTCTATGTTGTGCTACTTTTTGTGCTTATATTATAAAAATGGGAATCTTCTTTTGGTTTCCTATAATTTTAAGGGATAAATTACAAATTTCTCTTGTACAATCCTCACTAATAACAGGCGTATATGATTTAGGTGGAATCCTTGGAACTTTAATCACAGGAAGAATTAGTGATATGTACTTTTTTCAAAATAGAAGCTTGCTGGCATTACTTTACATGTTGGGTATAGCACTCACTTTTATTGCAATGAACTTTGGCCAAAACATAATTCTTATGAACCTTGGTGCAATCTTATCAGGATTCTTTATATTTGGAGTTCAAGTACTGACAGGTGTTATAGCTGTAGAAATTGCTCCACAAAATAATGTATGTGCAATTGTAAGCTTAACAGGATTATTTGGGTATATTGCAAGTTCAATATTTTCATGTCTGCTCTTAGAGCCTGTACGTGATCTCAAAAAAGGGATAGAATGAGAGGATAAAGTATATAAAGTAGGATATGCGAAATTTATATCCAAGTGATATAAGTCGAGAAAAGTTTGAGATTATTGTAGCAGATCTGGAGTCTTGCAGGAAGAGGACAAAGCCAAGAACACTTGATTTATATGATGTATTTTGTGGAGTGTTATACGTCTTAAAAAGTGGCTGCCAGTGGAGAATGTTACCAAAAGAGTTTCCAAAATGGCGGAATTGTTACGACTATTTTAAGAAGTGGAGTGAAAAAGCAGATGCAAATAAAGAAAGTGTTCTGGAGCTGGTATTAAAAAAAAATAGTTGGCGTGGTCCGACAAAACAATGGTCGGAAAGAAAAAACCAGCTTCTGCATAATTGATGCACAAAGCGTAAAAAATGCAGATACTGCTGAAGAAAAAGGCTATGATGCAGGCAAAAAGGTTTCAGGAATAAAACGCCATATTGCGGTAGATACGCAAGGTTTACCCCACGCAATTTATATAACAACGGCAGAAATAACTGATCGTAGTAGCGCTGTGAGAATGGTTAAAAATGCTAAAGAAAACCTATCTGAAGTTAAAAATATACTAGTTGATGCTGGCTACACAGGAGAAAATTTTGCAACACAAATAAAAGCAACTATTGGCGCTACCGTTGAAGTAATAAAGCGAAACGAATTACACACCTTTGTCGTATTGCCGAAAAGATGGGTTGTTGAGAGATCTTTTGCTTGGTTGCAAAAATGTAGGCGATTGTGGAAAAATTGCGAGCGGAAACTCAACACTAGCCTGCAAATGGTCGTTCTTGCTTTCGCTGCTTTGCTTCTGAAAAGATTATGAACAGGCTCTTAGGAGTACTTGTTAAGCACTGTGGTAACAGTATTATGTTTTCATTTTTTTCCATTTGCTCTGTTGTTGCACTCGTTTGCTTTTCCATACTATCAAGCAAAGATCTTAAAAAACTAAGTAAAGCGGTGTAAAAAAAATTTCTCAACAGTTAAACTTTGTAGATAGATTTTTTACCCAAGGAATAAATATGGTAACCATATCTTAGTAATAGCTCGCTATCTAATAAATTACGGAAATCAAAAATATTAGGTGCAGCCATAATACTCTTTAAACTTGCAAAATCTTGATTTTTAAATTCTTTCCACTCCGTTAATAATAATAAGGCTTCCGCGTCTCTTGCAGCTCCTATAGCGCTGTCCGCGTACTCTATATCCTTTAGAACTTGCCTAGCATTATCCATCCCCATTGGATCATATGCAGTAATTTTAGCCTTGTTATTCACTAGCAATTTTGCAACGTCTATAGCTGGGCTATTTCTTACATCATCAGTACCAGACTTAAAAGTTAGCCCCCATATCGCTATTTTTTTATTTTGGACTCCATTTAATACATATTCTACCTTTTTAGCAATGTTTGTTATATGATTATAGTTAGATTCCTTAACTGAATTTAAAATTTGTAGCTTGACATTGTGATCTTCAGCAAGCCTTATTAAAGCTGACAAATCTTTAGGAAAACATGATCCTCCAAATCCTGGACCAGCTTTGAGAAATTCCTTACCTATTCTATGGTCCATTCCCATACTGTTAGCTAAAAGGTCAATGTCTGCTCCTAATAGCTCACATAAACCTGCCATCTCATTGATAAAAGCAACCTTTGTTGCTAGAAAAGCATTAGAAGCATATTTAATCATTTCAGCAGTAACTGTATCAGTGACTATTAACGGAATATTCTTATCTATAAATGATCTATATATAACTTCTAGTTTTGCCCTAGCTAGCTTAGTTTTTACTCCTATTATTATCCTATCTGGGTATAAAAAATCTGATACTGCAGAGCCTTGCTTGAGAAACTCTGGATTAACTCCCAAATCAAAGTTATAGCCCTTATTAGATAAATAATTATGTATATTTTCTGCAGTACCAGGAGGAATAGTTGACTTTATCACTATTAAGCAATCTTGATTAACCCTCTCAGAAACTTCACTTACTGCATTATATACATTCTTTAAATTTGCATTTCCTAGGGAGTCTGATGGAGTATCTACAGTTACAAATACTACTTCTGTATTGGGATTTATTTGAGAATACGAATCAAAAAATCTTATCCTTTGTGACTTTATATTATTCTCTAAATAATCTGCTAATCCAGGTTCATATAGAGGAATTTTCCCTGATTTCAAAAGTTCAATCTTCTCAGTATTTATGTCAATGCAATCAACTTTATGGCCCTGCTCCGATAACATTGTACCAGATACTAAGCCTACATACCCTACTCCTATAATAGTTATGTGCATTTTACTATCACCTTAAAAATGTAGCTTAGCATCTAAAATAAATACCATTAACAATTATAAACTTTTGTTGTTACATTATTTTTCTTAATTGCCTTACCTTCCGAATAAGCTATAAATAAGGTTGATGGTATTAATATCAAAGTACCATATAAAGCACTTTTATCAGGTAATTCATTAAATATAACGTATGTTACTATTGCAGAAATTATTAGCTCTATGTATCTATACGGTGCAAGTGCAGTAGCATCAGTAAGAGCAAAAGCTTTTAACATGAAGAACAGAATTAGGTTTGAACTTATTCCTAAAATCAGCAGTAATACTAACTCCAACAAGGAAGGCATATGCCAATAAAATAACAAAGGTGGAGTAGAAAAAATAGTTGTCGTTAGAGCTGAATAAAATAACATACTTATTACTGACTCTTTTATCACAAGTTTCTTATTAAGTATGTCTAATATAGCAAAGATTAACGCAGATACAATAAAAATAAGAATTTTAGGATTAAAGTCTTCACTATGAGCTTTGGTGGTAATAGCAATACCAACAAAACCAATAATAGTTACTATCCATCTTTGCCAAATTATATTTTCGTTTAGTAAAGGGATTGCAAGAAGTATAACAAATAATGGTATAGAAAAACTTATAATCGTTGCAGTTACTATGGGGAAAACAGTCAACCCGTAAGTCCATAAGGTCATTCCACAAAACAACAACCCACCCCTGGTTATTTGAGTAGATATTTGACTTGTTTTAAAAGTTTCTATTCCATAGTAAAACATAAAAGGTACAAGGGTAATAGTGGTAAACAGAAAGCGGAAAAAAATTATTTCAAAACTCTGAAGATGTAAACTTAGATATTTTGATATAGTATCATTAGCTACACTACTAAGTAAGCTAAGTATAAACCAGATAACCCCAAACAAATAAGCTCTCAATCTGTAATCCATAAAGCTTCTGATTTAATAGATACGATGTACTCATATAATTTTACTACAAAACTAATAATATAAAAGTTTTCTGATGTACGTCCCCAGAATGTGATCGTAAGGGTTCATTATAAATAATTCGGGAAATTTCGTCTCTTTAGACATATTAAGAGCTATGTAACGAACGTTTATATTTGTGAGTAATAGTAAGGCTCAAGGTAAGGAAAATGCTAGTGAGGTAAAGTAGAATAACGTTAATTTGATAATTTAAGCTCATTCCCTCTTGCTACATCTCTCTTTAATATCTCCTCTTTTGCAGCAGGTCTATAATTACTGCTTAAATTTAGGTGCACACTAATTTTTCGATTTATATATTATTCTAATGCTTGTATAATACCTTCATTGAATATTTGATTTTGAGGTAATTAGATGCCAAAAAGTAAAACTAAACGTGGAACGGAAGATTTGAAGGGTAATGCAGGCCCAAGCAAAAGATCTCGTCTCAGTTCTGATCCTAAAAAAAATAAAGAGATTATCTCTAGCAAAGTAATAAGTAAGCTGAAGGATGTTGTTAAAGGTGATAGAACTTCAGCTATTGAGGAATGGGTCAAGGCTCACCCTGTAACAGTAGAGGGTCTAACCGTTGAGCAATCGGACCTCTTATGTAATGCGTTTCGTGATGAATCTTGTTGGTCAGGTGCGACACTAGATGTTGCTAAATTGGTAGGAGAATTAGCTAAATCAGGTGTGTTGAATCCATTTGCTATATATAAAATAGCATGTATTGAGTGTGTAGAGAGTGAAATTAAGCAATTATTTGACAAGGCGTTAGAGTCTTTTAGATCTGACTTATCTCATAAAGGTGCATGTGAGGAAGATAGGAATTTAGCTTGCAGTGATAAGCTTGCAAGAGTTGAATTGTTAAGTTCCATGGGAAGACGTGATCCTGTTTTCAATTTCTGGATTGATCAAGAATCAGGTAACCTTAGAGAAAATATAGAAGCAGAAGATGGATTTAATAAGGCTGTAGATTTCAAGTGGAGTAAGGGAGTGGAACACTTCTATAATCGTCTGTGTTCTGAAGAAAAATTAGTGAAAGAAGAGAGAGAAAAATTGCTAGTTTCTGCTATTGCAAAATTATCTCCATTGCAATCTAGCTATAAACTTGCTTCTACCTTAAGTTCCCTTCTAGGTAAAGTCATAAGCGCAAAAGTAGATCATAAGTCACTACTTGGGCTACCGAATAAGAAAGATAGGGGTGTGATCTATCGTCCTCTTAGTTACTTAGTAGAGCACGGTTTTCTTTGCACAACTAAGTATGTTATCCAGTACTTGAGCGAGGGATGTTCAAGATCTGAAGTAGAGAAAATGCTTTCACCTAGAGGATATGCACATCTTCTCTCATCGCTTTCATTTGTTGTAGTTTCTAAAGATTATGACTTGGATAACAGGAATGAAGCAAGGTCAGCTATTAGCAGTCTTTGGGAATCTAGTGTATTTAACCAAAATAAAATAAATGTTGTCGATCCTTTTAAAGATAGGATTGCTTTTGTTGCAATGGAAAATGCAATTTCAAATTTGATTGTAGATCAGGAGAACAGCAAGGATACTCAAAGTGCTGGCGATGGTGAAAAAGTTGATTTGGTCTTGAGTATTTTAAAGTTTGCTAAAGATTGTTGTTCAGACAAAAGCTTTAAATCATTAAAAGAGAGGATAGCAAATAGTTTAGATAAAACAAGGAATTCTAAGATGATAGATGCAACTAGCTCCTGCAATTTAATAGAAGAGTTGTGTAAGTCAGCGAGAAATTTGAATTTATTCTCTGCTAGCACTGAAGGTCCTCAATCTACGTTAGTGGGTACTAATGTTAGTATTTCGCCTGCTGCAGTTGTTAACAAATAGGAGTATTTATGCATGGTAATAATGAAGATCGTGAATTAGTTAGGGCTTTATTAAGTGGAGGTTGTGATGAGTTTAGTAGACAATTTGTAGGTTTTTTAAACAACTGTCCATCTTTTTTGCATTCGGCTAATAAGCCTGGCTTTTTTCCTACATTCTTTTTTGGTATGTTTTCTACTGCACATGATGCAGGTATATTAGTTGAAGATGAAAGAGTCTATTTTCGTTTTGACAATTATGGAAATCTAAAAGTTGCTGTTCTCACTAATAAAGAAAATAGAAGAATAGTCAGGTGTTATACTGTTGCTGATAATGAGAACAGCCCTGGGTCAAGGTTTAGTGCAGAAGAGAAGCAGCAGGTAGAAGAGAATCTTCCACAAGAATTACAGGAAGATAAGGATCTGGATTGGGAAGAGTATAAAATATTTCGGTTTGGAGAAGAATGTAGGTTTATTCATGAAATAGATAGATTTCCTCAACGTGATGAACCTGGAGCTCCAATTTTTCATGAAATTAACCCAATCAGAGAACAAGGTGAATTGTTAGACCTGATGAGTGAGTTGGCAAATGATGATACAGGAGAAGTGCGTACTAATGTTAAAAGAATTTTGGAATATGTTATTGATATCCATGATGAACATGAAGATAGCTTAGTGTTTCGTGCAGAGTCTGATTACCACGGTTTTCTGTGTGGGTTTTTAGTAAATTTTAGATACCGAGCTGTGGCTGATTTCTACCCAGAGCTACTTATAGGAAAAGGTTATGCAGATGTTGTTTTGCTTGTTCGTGGTGTTGATCAGACAAATGATTCGGTTCCAATTATAATTGAGTTGAAGGTTGGTGATGAGGAAGGATTAGAGCAAGCTAAAGATTATGCTAAAAGTTGTTCTGTTTCGTCTTTGCCTATTCATACCTCATCACCAAGTGCTGTTTGTGTAGCGTTAAATTTTCAATTACGTGGAGGTGCTGGTCTCCGAACTTCTGTGCAGGCCTTTTCAGAAGGTGGTCTTTCCTTAATACCGGGTTTACTACATCCTCATGGAAATGGAGTTAGGGGAAATGTAAAACGTTTTTTACAACCCATAGCATCAGAGTTCACTCAATCGCCTCATTGTAACACTTTTTCCTGTACGTCATCGTTTGTTTTTGGAAATGTTTTATCTACAAGGAGGGACTTAGAAACAAATGATGGGCGGGAGGTAAGGGTTACCAAGTATCTATTTAACCACTCTCAGGGAGAGAAAATGAAACGTACAGGTGGTAGGGGAGATGCAGCAGATATTGTAAGCCATGCGTTAACTTTAGCTCTATTTTTATCAAATATTGGTTTTGTTGTGCTTCACATTTTTCGTCGTTTAAAGTGGCAGACTTTACCAGACAAAGCATTGAACCTGTCGTTACTGCCTCAAGCCACAGATGATGCTAAGGTGCGTCAAGTACTTTGTGAAGTAGATGTCCAGGGTCATCTGGAAGTGGCTTCTGCAAAGAAATTCGAATCACTACGTGCTTACTCACGTTCTCATAGTGAAGGTTATTTCGAGGGAAGGTTTTCAGAACAAATGGGTAATGTTAGGAATTTACATCAACTTGCAGATCAGTTGATGAGTGCTGAGCCTAATTTTGGTAATGATGGTAATGTTAATGGTGAGTACAGGGCTAGGTATGAAGTTTTATTTAATGAGATTTCTCGTCTGTTGTCTCCGTTATTAAATGGAAACCGTCTACTCGTGAACAATGAAGCTAAATTTCAGGCTTTGTTGCGTGGGATATTTCAAAGTTGCGATAATCCTGCCAAGGTAATTATTGAGTTCCAGCTACAGAGAGGAAGGAAAATAGACCTAGTATTATCAAAATCTGCGGAAAATGATGATACTCATCCAATTGGAATAGAGTTGAAGTATGCTAACACCGCAGAACAAGTTGAACGAAAAAGGGTGGAGGCAAATCGACAGTTAAGTGAATACGAATTTTGTGGAGGATGCAAGCGTATTACTGGGGGAGATGCGATGGTTTTGTTATACGCTATATTAAATGCTGTAGGACAAGAGCAGGATCTGATATTGATTGGTGGGCTTCGTAGAGCATCTGGGTTTTCTAGATGACTTGTAACTAATAAAAGTACCAAAGATAAGGTTGTTTATGGGTAAAATTATGCATTAAGCTAGAGTACGTTTGAGTAAGGTTGGAGAAAAAGCAAGGTCTTTGAGCAAGAAAATTTGATTTATGTTTTCTTAAGTTAAAGTTAACCTGATGAAGTTTGCATAATTTATTGTTGGAGTTTTTTTGTTCTATTTTTACTGTAAGTTCAATCTGCTCTATCTTTGGTCTTTTTTTCTTAGTTTTGCGGCAAGTCTAATATTTTTACTACTTAATGGAATAACTTGCAGAAAGTGGAGATATAATGCTAAGGCAGAGGAGCTCAGACAGTTATCTTAAACAATAAAGAAATACTAAAGGCAAAAGATACGCTTGCGTAGTTCGAAAGCTTTCTATAGGATAAGCCTCACCTGATTTACAAATAGAATTGTTATGTTAGATGTTTGCTATTTATTCTTAAGCTCATTTTAACAGCATTTTGCTTTTTTTAGTATGTAGGGGTTTTCTAGGAATTATCCTACTGAATTCTATGATATTATTTTTTGTAACATTGTTATACATTATAATGCACCCATTTGTCTAGACCATTTTTTTCAAAGTGATCCGATTTTTAAAATGAATATGTTGATAAATACGTCGACACACATTTAAAGTATTTATCAATATATTCATTTACTGTTTATGATAATAAAGATCAGCAGGAACTTTATAATGTAGAGTCTGATGTCGCCTTCTATAGTTATACCAAGAAACAAAATCATTTATTATAAGATTTAAATCTCTGATACTATTTGGTCTATAATAATATATAGCTTCTTGCTTTAAAGTTCTCCATAAGCGCTCAACAAATATATTGTCGAAGCAACGTCCTTTATGGTCCATACTGATTTTAATATTAGCACGCTCTAATTCCATAATAAAGTTGTAGCTAGTAAACTGCACCCCCTGATCACTATTAAAAATCTCAGGTTTACCTTGTTTTAGAGCTTCTTTGAGAGTATAAAGGCAAAATCCAGCATCGAGATATGGTGATAATGAATGAGCAATAATATAGCGACTATACAAGTCCATTATTGCCACAAAATAGATAAACTTACCTTCTACCATAATATATAGTAGCCCATACCTGATTAACTCTACAAATAATCAAATCTTTGAGTAAATAAGGATATATTTTATGCTTTTTTTCTTTAATACTTGTATTACATCTTTTTCTACAATACAGCCCACTAATCTTCATTTTTTTCATAATTCTTAAGATTTTTTTGTGATTGACTACTACTCCACTCGCTATGATCTCAGCAGTAATTTTACGATATCCATAACGGCAATCAGAAGCCAAATATACTTCTTGAATCAAATTTCACTTTCGTTATTAATTATAGGCCTATAATATAGGCTAGATCTGCAAATCCCCAGTAAATCAGCCTGTTTCCTAATTGACAGATCAGAATCTTTTTCTATAAATCTTACTCTATCTTTTTTGCTTATTTCAGTAATTTTTTTTTCAAATAACTATTTTCCACTGTCAATTCTCCTATTACTTTATGTAAACTTTCTATTTCTTGCGCTAAGATTCTTTGTTTTCTCGCACTTTCACTTTCTTCAACAAATAGGTCTTTTAACCTTGCCAATACTCTATCACGCCAATCATATAGATTTGTTGATGGTATTTTATATTCACTACATATCTCAGCTGTGCTTCTTTGATTTTTTATTGCTTCCAAAGCTATCTTTGCTTTTAACTCTGGTTCATATTTTTTTGTTGCCATACTTTTACCCCTTTACTTTCCTACTCGGATCAACCATTTTTTTTTGGTCTAGTTTATGGGGTGCATTATAGCACAGCCACCTTGACCAAAAAATCATCCCCCTATCGCGTTCTTATCATTATGCCTTATACGCTGTATTACACCTTCAGATATAGTCATTGCTAACCTCCAACATCCTTGCTAATAAACCCTCGCTAAAACTGCCGAAAAGACTTTATAAGTTAATATTCTAAATCTCAATATTTTATGGTGCAGGTTTTTATTTTTAAAACATTATACTTTGTGTAGGGTATAACTACACGCATCAAAGTGAAAGAAAAGCAAAATGATGAAGAAAATGAAAGTTTAAGTTTTCTTCAACGACTCAAGGAGAGAATTTATGCTTTAAAGCCTGTATTAGCAAGAGCCTTAATCACTAAATGAACAATGTCACGCAGAGTTTCATCCTCAATTTTTCTATATTCCCTCACTAGCCTTGATATTTCTTCGCTGCCTACATCGCTATGGAAGGCCTTATCATGTAAGTCTTCAGAGGCTTTGGTAAAAAAATACGACATATCAACCGATAGTACTTCTGCTAATTTATATAACCTATCAACTACAAGCCTAATCTCTCCGCTTTCATATCCTTGTACATGCTGAAATGAAATTTCAAGCTTTTTTCCTAAGTCTCTTTGACTAAAACCACACATTAGCCTTCTTTTCCTTATTCTTTCACCTATTTGTTTATCGATAGGATGTTGTATAGTCATTTTACGTATCAGGTAATATTAACTATGTATTATCACTTTGAGAAAAAGATTTTACCAATATATAAACTGCACTACGTAACCTTTTGCTCTTAATTTCGTTATATCCTTTGACTAACTTTAGTATTTCTTCATCATAAGCTTCATGTGAGTCAGTGTGCATATCAGTAAAAAAGTTAGCAACATCTATCGATAGTGCTTTTGCTAAATCATATAATCTACTGGCCAAAACACAATTTGAACCATTTTCGTACTTTTGTATCTGTCTATACGAAACACCTATTCTCTTTCCCAATTCGGTCTGTGTCAAAGCACGATCTAACCTAAGTTGTTTTATTTTTTTACCTAATTGCACTTTTCACCTCTTATTCAAATTTACAACAAATTTTATGAAGTGGAAAAAAAGCTAGCAAAGTAATTGCTTTAATAATTTCTGCCTCTCGCTAATTAAATCGTTTGGCCTTACGTATTTTTTCTCAATTTCCCTCATCTCTTTTTCTCGTTCTGCAATGCTATTTCGTATTACTTCAGCCGAGTATCTGCTTTTGCCACTTGCAAACTCTGATCTTAATCTTCTAACCTTGTATTCGAGCTCAGCAAATCTTTCGTGTTGCTCAAGAAGTTCTATCATATGACTAATTTCAGAGTTTAGCTTTTTTTCCTCAACATCTCTTACAATAAAAGAAAGTAGAAGCTTATCTATTTGGTAATCAATATTTGGTTGAGCAGCAAATAGATCAATTATGGCTTTTACGTCAGTAGGATTTGTAACTAGTAAGTTAAAATTACTACATAAAAAACTATAGAACTTTATCGTCTTCTCAAGATAATTTTTCATATCTTGTGATAATTGCAATTCTTTGTGAATTCCTGACAGCAATATTTTCAATTCTTCCAAGTATTTCGTGTCAAAATTACTTACTTCTGTAGGTGAAAGGATCATTAGCAGCTTTTTTACAAGCTCAACATCATTTAACTTTACTGCATTATAAAGAGCTTTTTCTTTATCTTCTTTTAAATCATAAAGCTCTGATGAGTTATCTATGCTGAATAGATATTCAGTATTTCCTTGAGGAGAGTAGATTAAAATGTCCACTTCTCTTAGCGGGTGATCATCATTAAACTTTTCTAGTAACTGCTTATCGGTAGTTTCCTCTATTGCTACAACTGCTTTGCTTACCTCTTTCAACTTTGCAATATCATCTCTTGAGTTTTCAAGTATATCTTTAGCCTTGTCTAGCAGCTGCTCATATAGAACTATTTTTTCTTCATCATCAAGTAGCTGACAATGCTTTTTCAGCTTTTCAGTAGAGTAAGATAGGATATCCATTTTTTTCAATTTTACGATTACGATACCCCATTTTTGTTGAAACTGAAATAATTTTTATAGGATGTGTTTTTCTAGTGTAGATGCCCGCAAAACTTGTTATTATAATATACAGTAAATCAATAAGTCGTATAATATTAACAATTAAATAATATTTATCACGATATGATCGAATAGTAATGAAATTAAGTGAGGGTTACAATGAAAAAAATAAATGGTAAAAAATTGTCTAGTAAAATGTTAAAAGCGGTAGAGCGAATAGCAAAAGAAGGGTTATTACCTAATTTTATAAAAGCTGCTCCAACAGCAAATAAAAAGATTAGTAAATTACCTGTCTTAACATATCCTGAGGAGCTCAATCCATTTCGATCAGCTTTATGCAAGATAAGGCTAAGTGAATATGAAAATGTGAAATTAAATGAATTCTTGGAAAAAGCTATTGCAGCTGAAAATCTAGACAAATTAAGTAAAATCGTCGATGAAGCTTTGGATTTAGGAATAAGAGTAAACGCTCGCAACGAAGATGGCTTTAGCTTCACTAACGTTACAATGTTTAAGATGTATCGTGATGAATTCAAAGAAAATAAACAAGAAGATATAATCAGAAAGTTAGCCTTACATGGAGCAGATTTTAATGTACAAGTTGATAAGAAAATAGCTGAAATGTATCAAAAAGTGCAAAAAGAAATTGAGCCACAAATATATAGTAGGCTCAAGAAACTTAGGGAAGTTGGAGAAGACGCTACTATAGAAGGAACTGTTGAAGATGTAGAAATCGATAATAAGACCTTCTATATTGAATTTTCACATAGCTGCATAGTTGATGTTGCCAAAGTTGTAGAAGGTGCAAAAAATTTGGGCTTAAGTAAAGGAGACTTAAACCTTGGCGGTAGTATCATAAAAATAGGTGATGGTGAAGTTGAGGTCAAAACTGGGAAAGACGGTAAAAGAAATTACGTAGATATATCCGATAACAGCGCTTTTACAGTAACACTTTGCACTAGCCTAGGAGAGCTAAATTTAATGGTATATCATGACACAGAAGACTATCATCAAGTACAAGTTGAGGTAGAAGATGAAGAAATGTGGAACGAGTTGCAAGAAATAGGAGAAATCGTAGGAAAGGGTTGTTTATTTGGTGGAATGTCTGTTAAAGAAGTAGTGGAAAAAGGCAGCTTTACTAGATGTGGAAGGTGGGGCGACCAAAATTCTAAAAGTAGTGAGACCTTTTCTTGGGTGAGCAAATTAAAAGATACCAAAACGACATCTGTAGGACGTTCTTGATTGGTGGCTATGTTTTTACATAGCCATAATTATTGCAAAGTAAAGTAGTTCTTGAAATTTAATCAAAATTACCATAAAAAATTTACCTTAACTAGCATTGCTTGTAGAAGTGGATTGAAGATATATTCAGGCAATATTATTTATTGGCAAGCGCTTTTATCACTGAATGCACAATATCACGCAACGTTTCATCCTTAATTTTCCTGTATTCCCTCACTAGCCTTGATATTTCTTCACTACCCACATCGCTACAAAAGGCCTTATCGTGTAAGTCTTCAGAAGCTTTGGTAAAAAAATATGACATATCAACGGACAAAGCTTCTGCCAAATTATACAATCTATCAATTACAAGCCTTACCTCTCCAGTTTCATATCCTTGTATATGCTGAAATGAAATTCCGAGCTTTTTTCCTAAGTCTCTTTGGCTAAAACCGCATATTAACCTTCTCTTCCTTATTCTTTCACCTATTTGTTTATCAATAGGATGTTGTTCATCTTGTACAATCATTTATTAATATATTAACTGAGGTATTGAAGCAATACTAACTCTCATTGTAACTTTGAGAAAAAGATTTTACCAATATATAAACTACGCTACGTAACCTTTTGCTTTTAATTTCATTATATCCTTTGACTAATTTTAGTATTTCTTCATCATAAGTTTCATGTGAGTCGACATGCACATCAGTAAAAAAATCAGCCACATTAATCGATAGTGCTTTTGCTAAGTCGTATAGCCTACTGGCCAAAATTTGGTTTGAACTATTTTCGTACCTTTGTATTTGTCTATACGAAACGCCTATTTTCTTTCCCAACTCAGTTTGTGTTAAACCACAGTATAATCTAAGTTCTTTTATTTTTTTGCCTAATTCCACCTTTCATTACTAATTTTAGCTGCTCAAGCTTATATTGAATTTTTTAATTTATGAAGTAGAAAAAAAGAAGGAAAGTTGGAGAACTTTCCTTCCGGTCTACAGATTACAATAAACCACTATCATAAAAACTAAAGTGGCTCTTCTGTGTTACGATTATGTGATCTATTAATTTCATTCCTACATTTTCGCAGGTTGCAGCTAATGTAAGTGTGTTATCCTCATCCTCCTTTGATGGTTCTGTATCTCCACTTGGATGATTATGTGAAATTGCAATAGATGATGCATCGATCAGTAATCCCTGTTTGATTATTTCTCTCACATATAGAGGTACTCTGTCTATAGTTCCACAGTCTTGAATATACTCGTATATCAAATGACCACTTCGATCTAAGTATATTACTCGCAAGCTTTCCTTTCGTGACTGCCCTATTGCTGTTTTAAAGTATTTTAGTAGCTCTTCTCTGTTATCAAGAATCGACAGCTTTTTTAACTTACCTTTCAGTATCCTATCGAAAATCTCTTTCAGACAAAAGATACTTGCTATTGCTCCATCATTCATTCCTGTAACATTTTTTAGCTCATGAAAGTCAGCGTTAATTACCCTTCCTAAACTACTAAAGAGCTCTATTAGCTTTTTGGCCACTTCTCTTCCTTCTTCACATTCAGATAGAGTACGTTCCAGTAGCTCATGGTCAAGTAAAGACCTGCCTCTACTTGATAAAATGCGAGTTTCCAATTTTTCTTTTCTCTCACTATTATTCATAAAAACCTCCAAGGTCAACATTATATACAAATTCAACGCCAACTTTCTGACGCAGTAGTTCTCGAGGAATAACCCTTTTGAACTCTAAATTTGCAATGTTGTCCTTGTTGCTTTAAAAGCTGGAATACCATTTGCCATGTGAATTTGTGCATTAACATTTACTGTGCTGGTTCCCTGAAGTGCAACGGTATTTATATTTGCAATCATACTATATTATATAAAGTTATTAATATAATATATTGACAAAGTAACGAAGTAAACAGTAGCTGTTAAAAGTGGTTTAATTTAGCAAAAAAGTGTAGTACTCTATCACTTTGCTGATTATATATGTTTATAAGAATAATCGCTTTTCTTTTGCTATATTCAAGCGCAGTTTTCTGTAGTGATTGTAACTTTAACTTACCATATCGTGGGCTCAGTTGTGATTTGGATCTATCATATAGAAATTTAAGTAATATAAAGAAATTATTGAATAACAAAGATAAGTTCGTTGCACTTACGTTTGATGATGGACCGTCTTATAATAGAGCAGGAGATATTATTAATATTCTGGAGAGCAATAAAACAAGAGCGACATTTTTTGTGCTTGGTGAGCGTATAAATAAAAAAACATCTGAAATAGTAAATAAAATCCATAAAGCAGGTCATGAATTAGGTAATCATTCTTGGTCGCATAGGAAGTTGACATCACTTTCAAGTGAGGAACAATTGCAAGAACTGGAAAAGACAAATGTGGCAATTAAAAATGCAACAGAACAGAATGTAAAATGGTTTCGTCCACCATATGGATGTCACAATGATAATTTGATCGAAAATACTAATCGATTAAATATGTGTTCCATACTATGGACAGTTGATTCTCTGGACTGGCAAGGCGATAAATCAGAGATTCTGGTTGAAAGAGTTTTAAGCAATGTACATAATGGAGCGATTATATTGTTCCATGATCACGATAACAAATCAAATACAGTTAAAGCTTTACCTCAGATTATTAAAATACTAAAAAAATGGGGTTATGAGCTTGTTACCTTAAGTGATTGGGAAAAGAGGATTTGTGATGTGGTGAAAGCTAGAAATATGCCAATAAAGGAGAAGGAGTGCATTCTAAAGGAATTCTATGTGGACAAAAAACAAGGTCTTCAACCGCAGGGCATTCATATTAGGTGGTATTCAGCTTACTATTTCTGCTATTTTTAGTTATAGGTTGTATACTTTACAAGTACGAGATAGACAAAAATATGAAGTGCTATCCAATAATAATAGGATAAAAGTTGTTACTATTGTGCCTAAACGAGGCAGGATTTTGGATAGGAATAGCGTTGAACTCGCAGTAAACAAAATTTCGTATATTGTTTTATTTGATGGGCAAAAAACCTTTACTAGGGAAGTTGATTTGCAGATGTTATCAGAAATTAAACCTGATGCAACAAAATCATTAGATACAAAAATAACTGCTCTTTATAAACGTTATTACCCGTTTGGTTCGATATGTTCTCATATAATCGGATATACAAAAAGACAGCAAGATATAAATGAAGCAGGGGTTAGTGGAATTGAATATACATATGATCATGTATTAAAAGGCAAGACCGGAAAATCTGAGCAGGAAATAAATTCTAAGAAGCGTATCATGAGAGAGTTATCTAGCATACCGCAGCAAGACGGACAAGATATACGGCTGACAATTGATGTTGATTTACAGAAGAAAATTGCAGAGATATTTAAAGATCACCAAGGTTCCACAGTGGTAATTGATGTAAATAACGGAGAAATTTTAGCATTATATAATTCACCTTCTTACGATAATAATCTTTTCACTAGCAGATTATCAAATGAAACTTGGAAAAATTTAAACAATCCTTCATTACCGCTTGTAAACCGTGCATTATCATATCAAATTCCACCTGGTTCAATATTTAAAATAATAGATGCGCTTGCGGGTTTAAAAGATGGAATAATAACACCAGAAGAAAAGTTCTCGTGTAGGGGCTATATGAAAATAGGTGAACGAAAATTTCGTTGCCTAAAAAGCAAAGTCCATGGATATGTATCTTTAAACGAGGCAATGGCCTTCTCATGCAACACTTACTTTTATAGTATAGGAAAAAAAATAAATGTAGATTCTCTACTAGAAATGGCTAGCAAATTTGGTATAGGAAGTGGACCATTAATTGGAATGTTTAAGGAAGAAGCTCCGGGATTGTTGCCTGATGTGGATTGGCGTGCACGCAAGCTATATTCAGAGTGGTATTTAGGTGATACCATTAACTTAGTTATAGGACAAGGGTATTTACTTACAACGCCATTACAGCTTGCGGTTCTTGCAGCGAGGGTTGCAACAGGAAAGGAGGTAATTCCCCACATTGAGATGAGTAAACCAGGGCAAGACTTTCTTGATATTGATGTGAATCATGAGCATCTTAGTGTGGTTCGAAAAGCTATGTTTGACGTGGTGAATTCTAACTATAGAAAAGGACTAGGCAGTATACAAATTGCTGGCAAAACCGGTACACCAGAGATAAACTCTAAAGGTGAAAGTCATAAATTGTTTATCGCTTATGGCCCCTACCATGATCCGCGCTATGCAATCTCAGTGTTTATAGAACATGGCAAAACTCCACGCCAAGATGTTGCAATTGCTAGTGAGATATTGCAATATATGCTTGAAAAATGAACTTATGAAATTGCCATATATGTTACTTGTAATTTATATATTCAAATCAGAGCTTTGAGGTTAAAAAAAAAGAAACGTAAATTGTATAAACCTCTTCAATTTAATGCTTTAATGTTTCTGATAAAGGAAAGGCATTATCTTTATTTTCTATAGAGGTGGACACACTACTTTGATTGTCACCATCAATTGAAGTAGTAGGGTGCATCAAAGCAACTTTTATAACTTCATCAATATTCTTAGCAAAAATTACGTTGATCCCTTCTTTTATGTTTGCGGGAATCTCTTGCATATCTTTCTCATTTTCACTTGGTATAATCACAGTTTTGATTGATCCTCTGAGCGCTGCAAGCAATTTCTCTCTCAAGCCCCCAATAGCCAAAACTCTACCACGCAATGTTACTTCGCCTGTCATAGCAACACTTTTGTTAACTGGTATATTTGTCATAAGAGAAACAATAGATGTACATACTGCACTGCCAGCAGAGGGGCCATCTTTTGGCACAGCACCCTCAGGTACATGCAAATGTATATCATTATTTTGAAATTTTTCGGGTTTTATACCAAAAAATAAACAATTTGACCGCACATAACTATATGCAGCTTTTATAGACTCTTGCATAACCTCTCCAAGCTTTCCTGTGTATTTTATTTCCCCCTTACCCGGAATTAGAACTGACTCTATCATCAAAATATCACCACCTGTTTCAGTATAGGCGAGACCAGTTACTATCCCTACCAAACTCTCATTTTCTGCAATGCCAAAGGTATACTTACGTACCCCTAGATAATCTTGTAAATTACCAATCTCTACGGATATTTTCTTATTTTTATCAGTTAATATTGCTTTAACTGCTTTTCTCATGAGTTTTGCAAGCTCCCTTTCCATGCTTCGCACGCCGCTTTCACGTGTATATAAACGTATCAACTTGTATAATGCTTCATTGGTTATTTCCCACTCCTTCTGATGCAAACCATGCTCTTTTTTTAATTTTGGAATAAGGTGATGTGTAGCAATACTGATCTTCTCGTCTTCGGTATACCCAGATAATTGTATAATTTCCATCCTATCACGCAAAGGATGCGGTAAATTTAAGCTATTTGCTGTGGCTACAAACATTACACTTGAAAGATCAAACTCAACTTCCAAGTAATGATCTGTAAAATGTTTATTGTGCTCAGTATCCAAAACCTCAAGTAATGCAGATGCAGGATCACCACGCGAATCAGAACCCATCTTATCTATTTCATCAAGCAGAAAAAGCGGATTGCATGAATTAGCTTTTTTCATGTGTTGAATGATTTTACCAGGCATTGAGCCAATATAAGTTTTCCTATGCCCTCGTATCTCAGACTCATCACGTACACCACCAAGAGATATGCGAACAAAATCTCTTCCTACTGCTTTTGCCATAGACTTAGCTAAAGAAGTTTTACCGACACCAGGTGGTCCAACTAGGCAAAGTATAGGGCCTTTTATCTCTTTCACCCTTTTTAATACCGCTAAAAATTCTATTATTCTATCTTTTACTTTTTCTATGCCATAATGATTTTCATCTAAGATTTTTTTAGCTACATTTAAGTTAATTTTTGCATCTTTGTGCTTTCCCCACGGCAAGTCAAGCAACCAATGCAAGTAACTAGATATAACTGTTGCTTCAGGAGAAATGGGATTCATTTTCTTATATCTCTTTAAGTCAGTTATGGCTTTCTCTTTTGCTTCCTCAGAAAGCTTTGTTTCATTTATCTTTTTTTCAAATTCATTGAGTATATTCCCTTCATCTCCATTTTCAAACTCACCTAATTCTTTCTGTATAGCTTTTAATTGCTCATTAAGGTAGTAAACTTTTTGAGTACTTTCAACCTGTGATTTAATTGTCTTATACAAGCGGTTTTGTGCACTCAAAATACTTATTTCCCTCTCAATAAGAGCAAAAACTTTTTTTAAACGCTCTTTTGGGTTATAAACTTCAAGTATGTTTTGCTTATCTGATACCTTTATATTTAAGTGCGAAGCTATCATATCTACAATTTGATTAACCTCTTTAACTTGATCAATGGGGTCAATAATAATCTCGGGTCGACTTTTCTTGCTTAGTTTACACCAATTGTCGAATGCATCTATAACAGAACGCCTTAAAGCTTCTAAATCAATATTATCTTCATTTTCTCCATACTCATAATGACCATCCAACGCTACTCTGGCCTGTAACAAAGTGTGAGAGCTAATATATTCTATAACTCTTCCCCTTCTTACCCCATGAATCATGACTTTTACTGCATTGTCAGGCAGTTTTATTAATGGTTGTATAATGTTTGCTAACACGCCTACTTCATAAAGATTCTCTGGCTCTGGATTATCAATAGAACCATTTTTTTGTGCTATGAGAAAAATCTCGTTTTGGTGACTACTGCTACTTATTGCATACTCTAGTGCATGAACAGATTTTTCTCTACCTACGAATAAAGGCAACATTATATTTGGAAAAATTACTACATCTCTTAGAGGTAATACTGGTAATACAGCAGAATTAAAGTTTACAGCACTTTCAATGCTCATAATATATGTCTCAAACTAATCATTAATCGTTATAACACCACTCCTATTACTAGGATCAAGTGTCACTTTTCCTAATTCTACCATTTTCTTGGTGATCGTTATAGCGCTACCTTCAAAACCTCCATTGCCAGCTGTATACATAACATCAAGCAAAAGTGACTCTAAGATAGCACGTAACATCCTTGCACCTGTTTTATAGCTTATAGCTTTTTTAGCAATAGCTGATATTGCTTCATCTGAAAACTCAAGGTTTACTTTACTAAATGCAAGCAATGCTTTATATTGTTTTACTAGTGCATTTCTTGGCTCTGTCAACACATGTATTAAATCCTCGTGATCCAGCTCATCTAGAACAGCAGTTATTGGAACCCGTCCTACAAATTCGGGTATCAAACCGAATTTGATTAAGTCCTCAGGTTGAACATCATGTAAAGCATTTTTTTTCTTTTGTTCTTTAGACTGACTTATGTCCGCACCAAAGCCAACTGACGTTCCCTTTTTCCTTGCCTCAATAATTTTATCGAGGCCTTCAAAAGCTCCTCCACAAATAAACAGTATGTTACTAGTATCTACTTGTATAAACTCTTGTTGTGGGTGTTTTCGCCCTCCTTGTGGAGGAACGTAAGCAACTGTACCTTCCATAATTTTTAGTAGAGCTTGTTGAACCCCTTCACCTGAAACATCACGGGTTATTGAAGCGCTTTCAGATTTTCTTGTAATCTTGTCTATTTCATCGATAAACACTATGCCGCACTGTGCTTTTGCAACGTCATAATTTGCAGCTTGTAATAGACGTGACAACACGCTTTCTACATCATCACCTACATAACCTGCCTCAGTCAAAGTTGTCGCATCGGCCATAGCAAATGGCACATCTGAAACTTTAGCAAGTGTTTTGGCTAGCAAAGTCTTACCAGAACCAGTAGGGCCAATAAGCATTATATTTGACTTCTCAATTTCAATATTACTTATAGAATGAAATTGTACCATGGATTGACAATGGTTATACATAGCCACAGATAAAACGTGTTGCGCATGTTCCTGACCTACAACATGCTTACTAAGAAAATTTTTTATATCTTCAGGTTTCTTTAGTAATAGCTTCATATCAGATGTATGATCTGAATTAAAAGCTCTCTCTTTCTTTTGACTTATTGCTTTATGGGATAATTCTATGCATTCATTACAAATAAACACCTTTAAACCTTCCGAAGAGTTAGTAATCAGTTTATCTACTTCGTTTTGTGCTTTATTGCAAAAAGAACAGCAGTGTAAATCATTATTGTTATCCATTAAACTACCTTTTGTTTAACTTTAATGTTTTCAATCTTAATATCTTTACGCTCAGCTATTACTTTATCAATCAAGCCAAGTTCCATTGCTTCTATAGGATCCAAAAATTTATCTCTTTCCATCATTCCTTCAATCTTCTTGAGTGAATGCCCAGTATGTTTTTCATAAATTTGATTTAGCTTTTTCTTAATTCGCAAAATTTCCTTAGCATGTATTTCTATATCAGTTGCTTGACCTTGATAACCACCAGATGGTTGATGTATCATAATTCTTGAATGAGGTAGAGAGTGGCGCTTACCTTTCGCACCAGCTGCAAGCAACAAAGAACCCATAGATGCAGCTTGACCTATACATAAAGTTGAAACGTCTGGCCTTATGTACTGCATTGTATCGTAGATTGATAAACCAGCAGTTACAACACCGCCTGGCGAATTAATATACATATGAATGTCTTTATCAGGATTTTCCGATTCTAAAAATAAAAGCTGTGCTACTACTACACTGGCCATGTTGTCTTCAACAGGACCAGTTACGAAAATTATTCTTTCTTTCACTAGTCTTGAATATATGTCATAAGCACGCTCACCGCGACTAGTTTGCTCAACTACAATTGGTATAAGAGTCATACCTTTTTCCTATTAAATATTATCAAATAATTCCTTTAATTCTTTCACAGAAACAATCTGTTCTTCTTTATTAACTTTTTCTATCATATAATCTGTCACTTTATACTCAAGCGCTTGCCCTCTAACTAATTCCTGAAATTGTCCGTCTGATTTAAAATGTTTAAATACTCTGTCAAATGATACATCTTTACTGACATATTGATTTACAATAACATTCATAATATCACTTTGAGTTAATGATATTTCATGTTCTTTACTGAACTTCATAAATAGCATTGCAAGCTTTACACGTCTTTCAGCTTCTTTACAAGAATCATCTTTAGCATTCAACTCTCTTTCCACTCTCTGCTGTTCCTGTTTTACTACCTCTATAGGCAAATCAAAACTATAACTAGCATCCAAACAATCAAATAGCTCTTTCTTAATTAAGAGATCTTCCATTTCTTTACACTGATTATCAATTACTTCTTTTACATGATTTATTAGCGAAGAATGATCTTCAAAACCAATTCTCCTAGCTATTTCATTATCACTTTGCAAATCTTCGGCAATCTGAATATCATTAACTCGAACAGAAAAAGCAGCCTCCTGCCCCGCAAGGGAAATTACCTGATAATCTTCAGGAAATCTCAACTTAAAGCTTTTTGTTTCTCCTTTTTTCATGCCAATTAATTGATCTTCAAAACCATTTATAAATGTTCCAGATCCTAAATTAACAGTAAAATTTTTGCCACTGCCACCTTGAAAGAGCTTATTTCTAATTCGCCCTTCAAAGTCAATTATCAGTTTATCCTCGTTTTTTGCTTGATAAGAAGCATCATTAACAGAGACAAAGTTAGGAAATTTTGTTTTTATAGAATCAATAAATTCTTTTATGTCTCCCTCTTTGATTTTTGCCTTAACTTTCTTCAAATTTATTTTATCAAGATCTATTACTGGCACTTTTGGCATCGATTCAAAAGATAATTTGTACAGAAAGTCGCCTTTTTCATCCTTTTTATCCAGGTTTGGTAATGACATAATATCAACCTTAGGATGGATGTGAGACTTAACTTCGATTTTTTTCATTAAATCACTTGAGCAATAGTCAATCGTATCTTTTATCACATATTCCAAAGCTTCGTTTTTATAATTTGTAACAACAAGATCGTAAGGCATCTTTCCGGATCTAAATCCAGGCAATTTTGCATCCTTCGCTATTTCTTGTAATCTAGAGTTTATCTTTTGTTCTATATAATCACTACTAACTGTGATTTCGTACTCATACTTTAGTTTATCTACACTAAGTTTCTTATAGGTATATATATTACTTAATGTATCTGCTTCGACTGCATTTTGAGTTATATTACTAGACATTACAACCTGTTATCAATATTTATTTATGTTTTAATAAAGCCATTTTACCAGAATTTAAGTTAAATACAATCCTTAAGAACAGGTTCTTATACAAACTAAGTGTACTTAGTGGTTATAAATTTTCTCTTAAAACCTGAGTTACATGACTTTAAGTGCGGATAGAGGGACTTGAACCCCCACGAGCAAGCTCACCAGGACCTAAACCTGGCACGTCTACCAATTTCGCCATATCCGCAAGAACCCTTCATTAACTTATAGATAACCACTTCTGTCATCTTATGCAATTTAAAGATTAGATTTTAGTACCACGGACTGAACTTATAATACTGGTTAACTCCACTATGAATCTAAGCCTGAATTACTTTAACTAACATTATTAAGATAAGTACTGTCTTAGAAATATTCAAGGCTTATTCAATTTATAGTATTTACACAATAAAAAAAGCTTATTAATATTCTTTAATTAAAGCTCTAAACTCTGGAAATTAATAATGAGATTAATAGCAAGCTTCTTACTCGCAATTTTTCTGATTACACAGAGTGGCTGTACGACTCTTGTGAGTGGTATAGTGGTAACAGCAACTGCAGCGGCTACAGCAATAACAATGCAAGATAAATCCTTGGGAAACATTATTGATGATACAACTATGGTAATAAGGATCAATAAGGGACTCTTAAAACACGGACTGTTCTCATCTGTAAAAGTTAAAGTGAGTGAAGGAAGAGTATTACTCATTGGAAATGTTGATAATCATGAAAAGCAACTCACAGCAGAGAAAATAGCTTGGCAGCAAAAAGAGATTAAAGAAGTGATAAATGAGATAAGAGTCACACCAATTAAAATGGCTTCTATGCTAGATGTTACTGTAGATGGTATGATAACAGCAGAGATAAGCACGAGGCTTCTGGGAAAAAGAAATATTAAATCAATTAATTATAGCGTTAATACAGTTGATAGAGTCGTTTATTTGATGGGTATAGCTCAAAATAAGGCGGAATTAAAAGCTGTAATAGCAATTGCAAGAAAAGTAAAAGGAGTAAAGCAAGTTGTAAGCTATGTGAGATATAGACATAGCAAATTGCGTCATTGATGAAAGTTTACTTGAGTGTTAGTATCATGTAGCTAAGCCATAAAACTCCTTTACAAATTTCGTCAGTTCACTCTTAATGGTATGTATAACAATGTTACAAAAAATAATATCATAGAATTCAAGAAGATAATTCCTAGAAAATCTCTACATACTAAAAAAAGTAAAATGCTATTTAAATAAGCTTAAGAATAAATAGCAAACATCTATATCTTGTACGATATGGCGTTTTATTCCTGAGATTTTTTTACCAGCGTCATAGCCTTTTTCTTCATCAGTGTCTGCGTTCTTTACACTCTGAGCGTCAATTATGCAAAAGCTGGTTTTTCTTTCCAAACATTGTTTTGTCGGACCACACTAACTATTTTTTTTAACATGCACCCAAAATACTTTTTTTTATTTCCTTTTTTTTCACTCCATTTTTGAAATAATCATAACAATTGTGCCATTTTGGAAACTCTTTTGGTAGCATCCTCCACTGATAACCACTTTTTAGGGCGTACAACACTCCGCAAAATATATCATACAAATCAAGTTTTCTTGGTTTTGTTTTTTCCACAAGACTCCAGATCTGGTGAAATAATCTCAAACTTCTCTCGACTTATGTCACTTGGGTATACACTCCTCATATATCCTAATTTATACACTCTATTTCTTACTTTATGCCTTTCTTAAGATTATGAACAAGTTCTTAGAAAGCTAGCGTTCTACTAGTCATGTTCTTTATCTTGCTTTACAACAATGCATCTTTTCATTCCAGCCAAGTCGTATACGTATTCCTGAAAAGCCAATCCATATAAGGGTATTATTTTGTCAATATTGCTTTGATCTTCGCCTATTTCCAGTATTGCAAACCCATCTTTTTTAAGGCACTTTTTCAATATTGGAAAAATACTCAGGTAACAGCTCAATCCATCGATACCACCATCAAGAGCAATTCTTGGCTCTTTTTGTACTTCAGCTTGCAGATCTTTTAACTTACTTCTTTTAATATATGGAGGATTGCTTATTATGAGATCAAATAAATCTCTGCATTCTGTCCACGAATTTGGAAATATTTTAGCTCTGTTGAGAAGATTATGTTTCTTTGTGTTCTGGCAGGTAATTTTGTATGCTTCCAGGCTTTTTTCAAAACCAACTCCAATAGCATATTCATACTCACTAAGTACGGAGATCAACAAACAGCCTGTGCCTGTGCCAAAATCTGCAATTTTTATTTTTTGCTTCTTATTTTGGTAATATTTTAACACTGTTGAAATTACTGTCTCACTATCTGGTCTTGGATCTAGAACATGTTGGTTAACTATAAAATTTTTACTCCAGAATTCACGATTACCTATTATTTGCGATATTGGATATCTTTCTGCTCTTTTTTTTGTTAATTTCCAGAATAGAAGTTCTTTGTTTCTTGGTACCTGATTGATGTGATTCATGATTGTGAATGATCTTTCTACTCCAAGTACGTACTGCATGATGATTTCACAATCCAAATGTGGTGATTCAATTCTATGTGATGATAGTAGCTTTGACCCTTCTTTAATTAAAGCGCTGATTGTTTTCATTATTCTAAAAACGTGTTCCTTGTATGCAAGAACAGCAAAATTGAGTATAGAATTTTGAACTTAGGGTAGCTGCATTAAATCTAAGTGTCAAGAGTAGGATTGTAAAAATCATCTGGCTGGTAATTCGGTTAGTATTTTTGCATTAATGTTAGAAGCTCTTAGCTCTATTATAAGCATTATTTTCTGCATATTCTTTGATAGCCATCACAGTATATTACTTGTTCCATATCTATATTAATTCGACCACAGCAAGTGATAATTTCTTAATATTAAAATCAATATGCGCTTTAGCATATAATTATCAGTAGCTTTCAAAGCAATTAGGCTGAGATTATTAGAGTAGTAATGTTTATTTTTATATTGACTATTGAGGTTTATTATTTTATAACTGAGACTTAGTTATTTTTAGAGTTTTAAGTTTACAGTATATGCCTACGATAAATCAATTAATATGTAAAGGTAGATCAGGGTTAATTCGTAAGAAGAAGGTGCCAGCTTTGGGAAAATGCAATCCTCAAAGAAGGGGTGTTTGCACTAAGGTATATACTACAACTCCTAGAAAGCCTAATTCAGCACTACGTAAGGTAGCTAGAGTAAAGATTAGTGGATACGGTGAAGTGACGGCTTATATACCTGGCGAAGGTCATAATTTACAAGAGCATTCCGTTGTTTTAATACGTGGTGGGCGAGTTAAGGATTTGCCGGGTGTACGTTATCACATAATAAGAGGTGCTCTTGATCTACGTGGTGTGCAAAATCGAAAGAAAGCTCGTTCAAAATATGGTGTAAAGAAATCTGGTTAAAATTTATGGCACGTCGTAATAAAGCAAAAAAAAGAACAAGCCCTGACTCTCGTTATGGTAGTGTCTTGCTTATGCGTTTTATTAATATAATTATGAAATGTGGTAAAAAATCTATTGCAGAAAAGATTGCTTATAGTGCTTTGTCCTTAGCTGAAAAGAAAATAGGCAAAGATGCTTTGTCAATTTTTGAAACAGCGGTAGAAAATGTTACCCCTTCTATAGAAGTACGCTCTCGACGTATTGGTGGTGCAACTTATCAAGTCCCTGTTGAAATTCGTCAAGATAGAGCAATTTCTTTGGCATTAAGGTGGATTGCTAGAGCAACTTCTGCTGCTCGAAAAAAGAGCGGTAGAACTACCGTTCATTGTTTGCAGTCTGAAATATTAGATGCTTATAATAAATGTGGTGGTGCATTTAAGATGTGTGAAGAGAAGTATAAAATGGCTGAAGCTAATAAGGCATTTTCTCATCTTCGTTTTTAATATTAGCTGATTGATTGTGGTATGGAAGTTTTAATATCTAGGTATAGAAATATAGGAATAATGGCTCATATAGATGCTGGCAAGACCACCACAACAGAGCGTATTTTATTTTATACTGGTAAACAAAATAGGATTGGTGAAGTGCACGATGGTGCAGCTTCTATGGATTGGATGGAGCAAGAGAAGGAGCGTGGCATTACAATTACCTCTGCTGCAACAACATGTTTTTGGAATGATCATAGAATTAATATAATAGATACTCCTGGTCATGTTGATTTCACTATTGAAGTTGAGAGATCTTTGAGGGTTTTGGATGGTGCAGTTGCTGTATTTGATGGAGTTGCTGGAGTTGAGCCTCAGTCTGAGACGGTTTGGCGTCAAGCTGATAAATATACCGTTCCTCGTATCTGCTTTGTTAATAAAATGGATAGAATCGGGGCAAATTTTTATCGATGTGTCGATATGATAAAAACGAAGCTTGGCGCATCACCTTTAGTTATTCAGTTGCCAATAGGAAGTGAGAAAGATTTTAAAGGCATAATCGATCTTATTTCTATGAAAGCTATTATATGGCAAGAAGAAACATTAGGCGCTAAATTTTCTTATGAAGATATTCCTTCTGATTTGCTTGATAAGGCTCAAGAGTATCGAAATCTTTTATTAGATGCTGCAGCTGAAGTGGATGATGAGGCGATAAATACTTACTTTGAATCTAACGATCTGCCAATTGATTTATTGAAAAAGTGTGTGAGAAGCGGGACCATTAAAGGAAAATTTGTCCCTGTATTATGTGGGTCAGCTTTTAAAAACAAAGGCGTGCAATCACTTTTAGATGGTGTGGTTGATTTTTTACCCTCTCCTATTGATGTTGATGTAATTATTGGAACTGATCCTAAAGATTCAGAAAAGAAAATTGAGATCAAACCTTCAGAAAAAGAGAAATTCGTTGCTCTTGCGTTTAAAGTGATGATGGATAAATTTGTAGGTAGCTTGACGTTTATTCGTATTTATTCCGGTAAGTTAAAATCTAAATCTGCTGTGTTAAATGCTGGAAAGAATGAGACTGAAGGAATTGGTAGAATGTTGCTTATGCATGCAAATAACAGAGAAGATATAAACGAAGCTAAAGTTGGTGATATAGTTGCCTTAGTTGGATTAAAGAAAACAATTACTGGTGATACTTTATGTTCATCTGATTTTCCTATACTATTAGAGCGTATGGAATTTCCTGATCCTGTTATTGAAACTGCTATAGAACCGGAAACCACCTCAGATCAGGAAAAATTAGGTGTTGCTTTGAATAGATTGGTTGCAGAAGATCCTTCCTTAAGGATATCAGTAAATGCGGAGAGTGGGCAGACTATATTGAAAGGTATGGGTGAGCTGCATCTTGAGATTATTATTGATAGAATGAAGCGCGAGTTTAATGTTGAAGCTAACGTTGGTGCGCCTCAAGTTGCATATCGTGAAACTATCACTAAATCTGTTGAAATTGATTATACTCATAAAAAACAATCAGGTGGTGCTGGTCAGTTTGCTAAAGTTAAAATAAAATTCGAACCTCTTGAGCCTGGTTGTGGCTTTCAGTTTGAAAGTAAAATTGTAGGCGGTGCTATTCCAAAAGAGTATATACCTGGAGTGCAAAATGGCTTAGAGTTGATAAAAGAAGGTGGTATAATTTCCGGCTTTCCATTGATTGATTTTAAGGCTACTCTTCTTGATGGTGCTTTTCATGATGTTGATTCTAGTCCTTTGGCTTTTGAACTTGCTGCTAAAGGTGCTTTTAAGGAAATGGCAAATAAAGCTGGTCCAAAAATGCTAGAACCTATAATGAAAGTGGAAATCATTACTCCTGAAGAATATATGGGTGATGTTATGGGTGATATAAATAGTAGAAGAGGCAGTGTTGTTGATATGCTGGATTTAGGTAATAATAGCAAAATAATTACTGCTTCGGTTCCTCTTGCAAATATGTTTGGTTATATAAATGTTTTGCGTTCTATATCTCAGGGAAGAGCTCAGTATAGTATGCATTTTTCTTGTTATGAACAAGTGCCACAATATGTGGTTGATGAGTTAAAGTTAAAGTATAATTAAAGGTTAGTAATTATGACAGCGATAGTAGAAGCATTTGGAAAGCCGCATGTAAATGTGGGAACGATAGGACATGTGGATCATGGGAAGACAACGTTAACAGCGGCGATAACAAAGCATTATGGTAATTTTGTAGCATATGATCAAATAGATAAAGCGCCAGAAGAAAGAAAGAGAGGGATAACAATAGCAACAGCGCATGTTGAATATCAAACAGAAAAGAGACACTATGCACACGTTGATTGCCCTGGACATGCTGATTATGTGAAGAATATGATAGTAGGTGCAGCACAGATGGATGCAGCGATATTGGTAGTGTCGGGGGTTGATGGACCGATGCCACAAACGAGAGAGCATATATTGCTGGCAAAACAAGTGGGTGTTGGATATATCGTGGTATATATAAATAAAGCTGATGTTGCTGATGCTGATATGATAGATTTGGTGGAAATGGAAGTGAGAGAGTTGCTAAGTAAGTATGGATTTCCAGGTGATGAAGTGCCTGTGATAGTTGGGTCTGCGTTAAAAGCATTAGAGGATGATAGTAGTGAGCATGGAAAGAAATCAATAGATAAATTGATGGAGAAGTTAGATGAGTATGCGGTAGTACCTCCAAGGCCTATAGATTTACCATTTTTAATGCCAATAGAAGATGTATTTTCAATATCGGGCCGAGGGACGGTAGTAACAGGAAGAATAGAGAAGGGGGAGATAAAGACAGGGGATGAGATAGAGATAATAGGTCTGAAAGCGACGCAAAAGACGATATGTACTGGTGTTGAGATGTTTAAGAAGTTGCTAGATAAGGGAAGTGCAGGACTCAATGTAGGAATACTACTCAGAGGAACAAAGAGAGAAGAAGTGGAGAGAGGGCAAGTATTGGCAAAGCCAGGGGCAATAACCCCGCATAAGAAGTTTAATGCGGAGGTGTATATATTGAAGAAAGAAGAAGGAGGAAGGCATACACCATTTTTTGGAAATTATCAGCCACAGTTTTATTTAAGGACAACGGATGTAACTGGGAGCATAAAATTGCTAGATGGAAAGGAGATGGTAATGCCAGGGGACAATGTAAGTATAGAAGTGGAGTTGCAAGTACCAATAGCAATGGATAAAGGATTGCGTTTTGCGATAAGAGAAGGTGGTAGAACTGTTGGTTCTGGCGTTGTTTCGGAAATTTTAGAGTAAACTTTGAATTATAGGAGTGTAGCTCAATTGGTAGAGCGCTGGTCTCCAAAACCAGAGGTTGTAGGTTCAATTCCTATCGCTCCTGCATTAATATTATGGTAGAAATGTTAAAAAACCTGTATGTTTTTTTTTGTGATATAAAGCAAGAAATAAGGAGAATTGCTTGGATAAAAAAACAGCAGGTATTGTCATCTTTGTTTATTGTAATAACTGTTATATTATGCTTTTCGATTTTCTTTTGCTTTGTAGATTTTATGTCTCTTTACGTAATTAAGACTTTATTTGGAATTATTTATGGAATATAAGTATAAATGGTATATCATTAAAGTCGATTACGGGTATGAGAAGGATATATGCGAGTTGGCAACCAATACTGTTTACTTTAAGGAGGTGTTTATTCCTTATCAGACAGTATGTGATGTAAAATCTGATATAAAAGAGTTATGTGAAGTATATATATGTATGCATCTGTGTGATGAAAGCAAAAATATTTTGAATCAAATGACTGGGTTTTGTGGTGATGAGTCTGGTCATTTTGAGATGATTTCAGATGATGAGGTAATTTTAAAACGTAAGGAATTTAATAGATATAAGTGGTACATTTTAAGAGTTGCCTCTAATTATGAAGAGAAAGTGCGCCAATATATATTAGAAAATTCTATGAGATTGAATATTAATAATTATTTTAATAGGGTTTTTATTCCTTGTGAAGAATTAAGTGAGATGGATTTAAAATCTAAAAAAAATGCTAAACGAAGGAAGTCCTTTCCTGGTTATGTCTTTTTATACATGAATTTATGCGATGAGGTATTAAATTTTATTAATAATATACCAAAATCTCTTAAGGTTTATGGATTTTTGAAAAATGGTAATGTTCCAAAGGTGATTGAGGATAATGAGATTCGCTCAATGTGTAGTGCGCTTTACAATGCTCAAGAAACGAAAAAGTTGAGTTATGGTTATGAGAAAGGTGAAAAAGTAAAAATTAATGATGGTCTTTTTCAAAATTTTACTGGTAAGGTAGATATGGTAAATGATGAGAAAAAAATTATTAATGTTGAAGTATCAATCTTAGGTAAGCCAACAATAATAGAGCTTGATTTGGCTCAAGTAGAGAAAATAGAGGATTAATTATGAGTAATGTAGTTGCTAAGATTAACTTACTTATGGAAGCTGGGAAAGCAGTTCCAGGACCGAAAATTGCTTCAGTACTTGGCCCGCGTGGTATACCTGTTCCTAAATTTTGTGAAGCTTTTAATAAAGCTACTAGCGCTGCTAACGCTAGTTATAAAGTAGGTGATTTAGTAACAGTGAGAATTTCCATAAAGGATGATCGCTCTCATGATTTTACTGTCAGCGGTCCGCCTGTGGCTTATTTGCTTAAGCAGGAAGCTAAATTAAGTAAAGGTTCTGGTAATTCTGGTAAAGAATTAGTGGCTAAATTATCTATGTCTGCTATCATTAAAGTGGCAAAGTGTAAGATGGTTGATATGAAAGTGGATAATGAAGATTCAGCAGTGAAGATGGTTATAGGCACTGCAAAATCTATGGGTATAGAAGTTGTGGAAGGTTAGGTAAATGAGTACATATAATGATAATTCTAAGCAGTGTTTGGAGAAGATTGTTGAGTCTGCTTCAGCAAAATTTAATGAATCAGTTGATATCGCAGTCAATTTAGGTGTAGATTCACGTAAATCTGAAGAGCAGGTGCGTGGTACAGTAGTTTTGCCTAAAGGTATCGGGAAGAATATTAAAGTAGCTGTTTTTGCTCAAGATAAACATTTATTGGAAGCTGAAAAAGCTGGTGCTGATATTATAGGAGGAGAAGATTTAGTTGAAGAGATAAAAAAAGGTAGAAAGTTGAATGTTGATTGGTGCATCACTACTCCTGATTTCATGGCAAAAATCACTCCTATTGCAAAAGTATTGGGTGCTAAAGGGCTGATGCCTAACCCTAAATTTGGTACTGTGACTTCTAACATTGCGGAAGCTACTAAAACCATTAAGTCTGGTCAAATAAAATTCAGGACGGATAAAAATGGGGTTATTCATGGTAAATTAGGAAGTATTAAATTTGATATTGATGATTTGCTGGAAAATTTAAAAGCCTTTCTTAAAGTAATTAGAGACAATAAACCTGCTTCTGTGAAAGGAGTTTACTTTAAAAGCGTTTTTTTAAATTCAACTATGGGTAAAGCTCATAAAATAAACAAAGTAGAAGATATAATTTAAGGGAGCGAAATTGTGAAGCGTAAAGATAAGGATGAATTTATACAAAACATAATGAATGTGTTTGTAAATAATGATTTCTTAATATTGGTGAATTTCAAGTCTATGAATGTTAGCAATTCATTGATTCTTAGGAATAGTCTAAAATCTGTAATGGGTGGGATGTTAGTAGTTAAAAATACTCTAGCTTGCTTGGCTTTGGAAAGGACTGGTAAATTTTCTTATTTATCAGGTAAATTTTCTGGTTCTGTTGCTATTATATACTCTAGCGCTATAGTAGAAGCTGCAAAGTTAATAGTTGATTTTGTTAATGCTAACAAAGAAAAAATGTCTGTGATTTGTGCGGCTCATATAAATGAATTATTAACAGTGGAAGATGTTAACAAATTGGCTAAGCTTTCCTCTCTGGATGAATTGCGTGTTAAAATTATGCGTTTAATATCTTATGATATTCCTGCTCGGTTAGCATTGTCTATTAATTCATCTTCTATGAGGCTTATGAGAGTTTTGGATTACTGTAGTTCTAAAAAATAAATTTGTTGTTAAATAAGGTGGTAAGTATGAATAATGTAACAAGTGATTTAGTTGATAAAATATTATCTTTAAGTCTATTAGAGGCTTCTGAACTTGTAAAAGTTCTAGAAGAAAAAATAGGGTTGCCTAGTGGTTCTTTTCTTGGTGGAGCTGTTGGTGCTGGGGTGCCTATTAGTGATAATGCTACTGCTCCTGTTGCTCAAGAAAAAGCTGAATATAAAGTTGTAATCAAAGAGATTGATGCAAGCAAAAAAATAGGAGTGATTAAAGCTATTAGAGAAGTTAATTCTACATTGAATTTAAAAGAAGCGAAAGAATTAGTTGAGTCTTTACCCAAAGATTTGACTGCTAATGTTTCTAAAGACGAAGCAGAAAAAATAAAGCAAAAACTTATTGAAGCAGGAGCAACTAAAGTTGAGCTTGAATAAAATGTTAGTATGTTAATTTTATGTTGATATAGCTCTTTTAATTAGTGAAGGTATTTTAATGGTTGATTCTTCTTATATGTGTACTTCTAGTGCTTTTGTTCCTAGAGTTTCTTATTCCAGGTCGATTGATTTAAAAGATTCTTTGTTGGATTTGGTTAAAGTCCAAAAGGGGTCATATAATTCCTTTACTCCTAATAATGAGAGTAATGAAAGACTTGAAGCTATCTTTCATACAATTTTTCCAATATCTGATCCTTTGCATAGGGCTACTATCGAATTTTTGAATTGTAGGGTAGATGATCTTAAATATAGTGAATCTGAATGTATAAAACGTGGTATAACTTTTTCTGCTCAGGTTATTGCTTCTATACGTCTTGTTATTATGCAGGATGGTGTTTCTCTTGAAAAATATCAAGAGATTAAAGAAGATGATGATCATTCTAAGCTTGCAACTATTATAAAATCTGCTGAAGAGCAGGAGGTTTGCTTTTGTGAACTGCCTATGATGACTGATAAAGGTACTTTCATCATCAATGGCGTAGAGAAAGTTATCGTTTCACAAATGCATAGATCTCCTGGAGTGTTTTTTGATAGTGATAAGGGAAAAACTTACAATTCTGGCAAATTGATCTATTCTGCTAGAGTTATTCCTTATAGAGGTTCTTGGCTTGATATTGAGTTTGATGTTAAAGATCATTTGTATTTTCGTATTGATAGAAAGAGAAAGTTGCCAATATCAGTTTTATTAAAGGCTTTGGGCTTATCAAATAATGACATACTTAATAAATTTTATGAAAAAATAGAGTATATAAAACATAAAAGTGGCTGGAAAGTACCTTTTTTCCCTGATAAATTCAAGGGGGTGAGGCTTCCTTTTGATTTAAAGAATGTTGAAGGCAATGTGTTACTTAAAGCTAATGTTCGTATTACTTCAAAATTAGCTAAAAATCTATATGATAACGGGTTGAAAGAGTATCTAATTCCTTATGATTCTATATGTGGTTTATTTCTTGCAGAAGATTTAATAGATAGTGCTAGTTCTACAAAAATCTTATCTGCTGGTGAATCTATAAAATTAGAGGATATAAAAAAGCTTGAATTATTATCTATAGATAAAATATCAGTGTTGAACATAGATAATGTTTCTGTTGGACCTTACATATTAAACACACTTTTCTTAGATGAAAACATGTCTTATGAAAACGCTCTATATGAAATATATAAGGTTTTGCGTCCTGGTGAAGTTCCTGTTTTAAAGATAGTAGAGGAGTTTTTTCGTAATCTTTTCTTCAGTCCGGAATATTATGATTTGTCTAACATTGGTAGATTAAAACTTAACTCTTGCCTTGGGTTAAATTATGAGGAAAATTTAACTACTTTAACACATGAAGACATTATTGAAATTATAAGAAAAATAGTATTGTTACGTGATGGTCAAGGATCTGTAGATGATATTGATCATTTAGCAAATAGAAGAGTCCGTTCAGTTGGAGAGTTTATAGAAAATCAATTTAGAACTGGATTATTAAAATTGGGACGGGCAGTGGTTGATTCTATGTCTACTTCTAGTTTAGATAAAGTTTCTCCATCTGATTTTATAAATCCAAAAGTGTTAACCAATGTCTTAAAAGATTTTTTCAATTCTTCCCAATTATCTCAATTTATGGATCAGACTAATCCATTATCTGAAATAACACATAAAAGAAGGTTGTCAGCGTTAGGTCCTGGTGGTTTAACAAGAGAGAGGGCGGGATTTGAAGTGCGTGATGTTCATCCAACTCATTACGGAAGAATTTGCCCTATTGAAACTCCTGAGGGGCAGAATATAGGCTTAATTAACAGCTTAGCTATATACGCCCGTATTAATAAATATGGGTTCATTGAAAGTCCTTATAGGAAAGTAGTTAATAAGGTTGTTACTGATCAAATTGAGTATCTGTCTGCTATAGATGAAGGTTTATATTATATAGCCGATACCAGCGCAAAGCTTGATGAAAACAACTGCTTTGTTGATGATATGTTATACTGTAGGTATGCTGGTACCTTTGTAATGGTAAATAGTAATCAAGTAAGTTACATTGATTTATCTCCTAAGCAGGTAATATCGGTTGCTGCTTCTTTAATTCCATTTTTAGAAAATGATGATGCTAATAGAGCGTTAATGGGTTCAAATATGCAGCGTCAAGCTGTACCTTTATTGAGGCCTACTGCTCCTTTGGTTGCTACTGGCATGGAGTCTTTCGTAGCTTCTGGTTCTGGTGCTGTAGTTTTAGCAAAACGTGGTGGCATAGTTGACAGCTCAGATAGTAACTCTATAGTTATACGTGCTTTTGACAAAGAAGGAATTAACTACTTGGATGTAGATATTTATCATCTAAGAAAATTTCAGCGTTCTAACCATAATACTTGTATTAACCAGAAACCACTGGTGCATGTAGGTGATTGTGTTAAGGAAGGTGATGTGATAGCTGATGGTCCTGCTATTAATAACGGTGAATTGGCACTTGGCCAAAACTTGCTAGTCGCTTTTATGTCTTGGCAAGGTTATAATTTTGAAGACTCAATCATTATTTCTAGTGAAGTTGTTAAAAAAGATCTATTTACTTCTATTCATATAGAAGAATTTGAATGTGTTGTACATGACACTCCTTTAGGGTCGGAAAAAATAACTCGTGCCATACCCGGTGTTAATGAAGAAAATCTTTATCACTTGGATGATAGTGGTATAGTAAAGGTTGGTACAAGAGTTGGTCCAGGTTATATTTTGGTGGGGAAAGTTACACCTAAGCATTCTCTTTCATTGCCTCCTGAGACAAAATTGTTAATGACAATTTTTGGTGAAAAGTCATTTGATTGTGTGGATTCTTCTTTATATACATCTCCGGATATTGAAGGGACAGTGATTGACGTACAGGTCTTTACACGTAGGGGAGGAGAAGAGAATGAAAGGGCATTTCTTATTAAGCAAAAAGAGGTAAGCGACTGTGAGAAAGAGCGAGACCATATAATCAACGTTATTAATCAATATTTCTATGATGAATTAAGAAAAATTCTTATTAATTCTGGCTCTCAAGATCGAGAAAGTATTAATTTTATTGAACGTGAGGGGTGGTGGGATATAGGATTGAAAAACCAATCTATTTCTAAGCAAGTTGAGAGCTTAAAAAAAGATTTTGATGAAAAAGTATCACATGCAATAGCAAACTTTAAGCAAAAAGTAGAAAAATTGCATGAAGGTTATGATCTGCCTCAAGGTGTGTCGATGTCAGTAAAAGTTTTTATTGCTGTAAAACATAGTTTGCAGCCAGGGGATAAAATGGCTGGTAGACATGGAAATAAAGGTGTGATTTCTCGAGTTGTTCCAGTAGAAGATATGCCTTATTTAGAAGATGGTACTCCTATTGATATTATTCTTAACCCTCTTGGCGTTCCTTCACGAATGAATGTAGGGCAAATATTGGAAACGCATGTAGGTTGGGCTTGTAAAAAATTAGGAGAAAAAGTAGGCAATATTCTTGATGAGATCAATAAAATCAAACGTGCTTTTTGTGAGGAAATTAGATCTCTCAGTGATGATGATTTTGTAAAATTTGCAGCAGTATATCTTGATAATAAAAAATTTGAGGATATTAATGATGATGAAATAACGGCTTCTATTTTAGGTACGCCTAATAAGGATGAATTAAATAATGAATTGACTACATTAGTAGAGAATTATTTTAACTCTTGCAAAGATGCACACAGTAGTTTACGTCACTTCCTGATTGAGGTTTATAGTTGTGGCAGTGATTTATCTATTTGTAATAATATTCGCGATATTAATGATAATCACCTCATTGAATTTGCGTACAAGTTGCGTAATGGCATTCCTGTTACTGCACCTGTATTTGAAGGTCCAAAAGATGAACAAATAGTAAAGCTATTTGAACTTGCTGGATTGGATAACTCTGGGCAAGTTGTATTATATGATGGTTGCTCGGGTGAGAAGTTTGATCGCAAAGTTACAGTTGGTTACATGTACATGCTTAAGTTGCATCACTTAGTAGATGGTAAAATTCATGCGCGTTCAGTAGGACCTTATAGTTTGGTTACTCAACAACCTCTTGGAGGAAAGTCTCATTTTGGTGGTCAGCGTTTTGGTGAAATGGAATGTTGGGCATTGCAAGCCTACGGTGCTGCTTACACTTTGCAGGAAATGTTAACTGTGAAGTCTGATGACATTAATGGCAGGGTTAAGATTTATGAGTCGGTAATAAAAGGTGACAGTAACTTTGAATGTGGAATTCCTGAATCCTTTAATGTCATGATAAAAGAGTTGCGTTCCTTGTGTTTTAATGTGGATTTGAAGCAAAATGACATAGTAATTGAAGATATATCTCATACTAATATCGCACAATCTTTTAATGAGGTTAGCATTTCCATTGCTAGCCCTGAAAGTATTAAACGTATGTCTTATGGAGAGATAATGGATGTTTCAACTGCAAACTACCGTACATTCAAAGTTGAGAAAGGTGGATTATTTTGTCCTAAAGTTTTTGGTCCTGTCAATGATGATGAATGTTTATGTGGAAAGTACAAAAAAAGAAGACATAGGGGCCGTATATGCGAAAAATGTGGAGTAGAAGTTACATCTTCTAAAGTAAGAAGAGAAAAAATGGGTCATATAGAGCTTGCATCTCCTGTTGCTCATATATGGTTTTTGAAGTCACTTCCTTCAAGAATTGGAGCATTATTAGATATGTCTCTTAGAGATATCGAAAGTATTTTATATAGTGATAATTATGTTGTAATAGATCCCCTTGTTTCCTCTTTTGAAAAAGGTGAAATTATTAGTGAGAAAGCTTATAATGAAGCTAAAAATAGCTATGGGATCGATAGCTTTATAGCTATGCAAGGTGTTGAAGCTATACGAGAATTGCTAACACGCCTTGATTTATATGAAATTAGGAAGAATTTAAGACAGGAGTTAGAGTCTGTTGCTTCTGAAGTAAGAAGAAAGAAAATTATAAAGAGATTACGTATTGTTGAAAATTTTATCAAGTCTGGAAACAGACCTGAGTGGATGATACTTACAGCTATACCTATTTTACCACCTGACTTGCGTCCCTTGGTATCGCTTGAAAGTGGTCGACCTGCAGTTTCTGATTTAAATCATCATTATAGAACTATTATTAATAGAAATAATAGATTGAGAAAATTGTTAAGTTTAAATCCTCCTGAGATTATGATTCGTAATGAGAAAAGAATGTTACAAGAGGCAGTTGATTCTCTTTTTGATAATAGTCGTCGTAATACTCTGGTAAATAAAGCTGGCGCTACTGGATATAAAAAGTCTATTAGCGATATGCTGAAAGGAAAGCAAGGTCGTTTCCGTCAGAATCTTTTAGGAAAAAGGGTAGATTACTCTGGACGTTCTGTAATAGTTGTTGGTCCAACTTTGAAACTAAATCAGTGTGGATTACCGAAAAGAATGGCTCTTGAGTTATTCAAACCTTTTGTTTACTCAAGGCTTAAAATATATGGAATGGCTCCAACTATTAAATTTGCTAGTAAGTTAATAAGAGCAGAAAAGCCAGAAGTCTGGGATATGCTTGAAGAAGTAATAAAAGAGCATCCTGTTTTGCTAAATAGAGCGCCTACGCTACATAGGCTTGGTATTCAGGCTTTTGAGCCAGTCCTTATTGAAGGTAAAGCAATACAGCTTCATCCACTTGTTTGTACAGCATTTAACGCTGACTTTGATGGTGATCAAATGGCGGTACATGTGCCAATTTCATTGGAAGCTCAACTTGAAGCTAGAGTGTTGATGATGTCGATTAATAACGTTTTAAGTCCTTCTAATGGAAGACCGATTATAGTTCCTAGTAAAGATATAGTGCTTGGTATATACTACCTAACTTTACAGCAACTTAAGGAGGATGATTTACCACTTTTTTGTGCTTTTTGTGAAGTTGAGCATTCCTTAAACAACGGTACTCTACATATTCATTCTCATATAAAGTACAAAATGGAATACATCAATAGCGATGGAAATATTCAGTATAAAACTATTTTTACAACTCCTGGACGTTTAATATTATGGCAGATTTTTCCTAAACATGAGAATCTAAGCTTCGATTTAATAAATCAGGTATTAACAGTTAAGGAAATAACTAGCATTGTTGATTTAGTATATCGTAGCTGTGGTCAAAGTGCTACAGTGGTATTTTCTGATAAATTGATGACACTTGGCTTTGAGTATGCTACATTTTCTGGTACTTCTTTTAGTCGTTGCGATATGGTCATACCTGAAACTAAAGCTACACACGTTGATTATACAAGGGGTGAAATTAAGAAATTCTCTGCACAGTATCAAGACGGACTAATCACTAAAAGTGAGAGGTATAATAAAGTTATAGATGAGTGGTCTAAGTGCACAGATATAATAGCAAGTGATATGTTAAAAGCAATATCTGTGTATGATGAAAATAGTAAGTACAATTCAATATATATGATGGTTAGCTCCGGTGCAAGAGGTTCTACTTCCCAGATGAAGCAGTTAGCAGGAATGCGAGGGTTAATGACCAAACCTTCTGGTGAAATTATAGAAACACCTATAATTTCTAATTTTCGCGAAGGATTAAATGTATTTGAATACTTTAATTCTACTCACGGTGCGCGTAAAGGTTTAGCTGATACTGCACTTAAAACTGCAAACTCTGGATACTTAACTCGTCGCTTGGTTGATGTATCTCAAAATTGCATAGTTACAAAACATGACTGTAAAACGAAAAATGGCCTTATTGTAAGAGCTATAGTTGAAGGTAGTACTATAGTTGCATCTCTAGAGAGTGTTGTACTGGGTAGAACAGCTGCAAATGATATATATAACCCAGTAACCAAAGAGTTATTATTAAAAGCAGGGAAATTAATTGATGAAGATAAAGTAAAGCAAATCAACATTGCAGGTCTTGATGCTATAAAAATTAGATCGCCTTTAACTTGTGAAATAAGTCCTGGTGTGTGTTCTTTGTGTTATGGAAGAGACCTTGCAACTGGTAAAATTGTTTCAATAGGTGAAGCAGTTGGTGTTATCGCTGCTCAATCTGTTGGAGAGCCAGGTACTCAGTTAACGATGCGTACTTTCCATATAGGTGGGGTAATGACTAGGGGTGTTGAATCCTCAAATATTATAGCTTCTATTAATGCTAGAATAAAATTAAACAATAGTAATATAATTATAGATAAAAACGGAAATAAAATTGTGATAAGCCGTTCCTGTGAAGTCGTCTTAATTGATAGCTTTGGTAGTGAAAAATTGAAGCACAGTGTGCCTTATGGTGCTAAACTTTATGTAAATGAGGGTGAGTTAGTAAAGATTGGTGATAAAGTTGCGGAATGGGATCCATATACACTACCTATTATTACGGAAAAGAGTGGTACAATATCTTACCAGGATTTAAAAGATGGAATTTCAATCACTGAAGTGATGGATGAATCTACAGGAATATCAAATAGAGTAGTAAAAGATTGGAAATTGCACTCTGGTGTAGCTAATTTACGTCCTCGTATTGCACTGCTTGATGATAATGAAAAAGTAATAACACTTTCAAGTGGTGTGGAAGCATGTTACTTTATACCAGTTGGTGCAGTGCTTAATGTACAGGATGGCCAAAAGGTTCATGCAGGTGATGTTATCACAAGAACGCCGAGAGAGTCAGTTAGAACTCGTGATATTACTGGTGGCTTACCTAAGGTTATAGAATTATTTGAAGCACGTCGTCCTAAAGAGCATGCTATCGTTAGTGAAATAGATGGCTATGTAACGTTCTCTGAAAAAGACCGTAGAGGAAAACGCAGTATAGTAATTAAACCTGTAGATGAGCAAGCTTCTCCAGTTGAGTATTTAGTATCAAGAAGTAAGCATGTAATAGTCAATGAAGGTGATTTTGTGCGTAAAGGTGATTTATTGATGGATGGCGATCCTGATCTTCATGATATTCTACGTGTGCTTGGGTTAGAAGCGTTAGCACACTATATGATTTCTGAAATACAGCAAGTTTATAGATTGCAAGGTGTGCGCATAGATAACAAGCATTTAGAAGTGATCTTAAAGCAAATGCTACAAAAAGTAGAAATTACCGATCCTGGTGATACTATGTACTTAATTGGAGAAAATATCGATAGGCTGGAAATTGATAGAGAAAATGATGCTATGAATAACTCTGGAAAACGACCTGCTCATTATCTTCCTATTTTGCAGGGAATTACTAGAGCAAGCCTTGAAACTAATTCCTTTATTTCTGCTGCCTCTTTCCAAGAAACAACAAAAGTACTTACGGAAGCAGCATTTTGCGGAAAGAGTGATCCTTTGAGTGGGTTAAAAGAAAATGTTATAGTAGGAAGATTAATTCCTGCTGGTACGGGTCTGATTATGAATAAGGTGAAAGCACTTTCGCTTTGTGAAAATATAGATAAATATGAAAAATATTTTGATATTGAGACTTATGACGAAAAATTGCTGAGTGATAATAGTTATCAATTACATTCTGATGAAGAAGAGAGTGTGGTGGCATCGCACTATGATCAGTCAAATTGAATATAGCTAATGAGGTAGTATGTTTAATCTGTTTTTAACTAAAAAAATCAATTATATTTTCTTTCACCTCTGTGCTGTCTATTATGTTATTTACTCTTACACGAAATTCAGATGAGTTTTGAAGCCCGCTACTGTACCATCCTATATGTTTGCGGGCCATCTTTATTCCTGTATCGCTTCCATAGTACTCAAGAATGCTGTCATAATGCTTGAGTATTATGCTTAATCTCTCTGAGGCTGTTGGCTCAGAAACTTTATTTCCACTCAAAAAGTTTATTGCTTGATTAATCAGCCAAGGTTTGCCGTAAGCACCACGACCTATCATTACTCCATCTGCCCCAGATTCTTTAAGTGCACTTTGAACATCATTCAAACTCTTAATATCTCCATTTACTATAACTGGAATTTTTACCTGCTCTTTAACATTTCTAACGAATTTCCAATCTGCTTGACCATTATAAAGCTGTGCCCTTGTCCTTCCATGTACAGTAATCATCTTTGCTCCCAAATCTTCTGCAATTTTTGCCAAGCGCGGAGCATTACGATTTTCGTCATTCCATCCAGTACGCATTTTTACTGTAACTGGCACACTCACTGCCTTGACTACAGCTTCTATTATCTCAGCAGCCTTTTTTTCATCACGCATAAGTGCTGACCCTGCGTAACCGTTTACAACTTTTTTAACTGGACAACCAAAATTTATATCTATGATTTTTGCACCCATGCCCTCATTTAACTTTGCAGCTTCCGCCATAACATCAGGCTCACAACCAGCAAGTTGTACAGCGGTTAGTTCATCGACTTTTGCTTTTTGCATGCTCTGGCGAGTTTGCATGATCATAGCTCTGCTTGCAATCATTTCTGAGACTAGCAAACTTGCACCAAGTTTCTTTACAATACTCCTAAATGGATAGTCAGTCACTCCAGACATTGGCGCTAAAATAACTGGAGAATCAATCGTCAAACTTCCTATTTGTAGGGACATAGATTTTATAGATTAATTACTTAAGCCCAAACGTCTTGCACACGTTGTAATAACATTTTGAATAATCGAACTTATGGTAGATTGTGCCTCCTCTTTCTTACTATCTTCAGAAATGAGCTGCTGTATAGTATCATGTAAAATTCCACCTTCAGCAATGGATTCTTTCCACTCTTCATCCTCCATAAGTGCTTTTGCGAACTCTCTTCTCTTCTCGTGCAATTGTCCTGGCCTAGGCTTGTACTTTGATAACTCTCTGTCAATTTCATCAAATGATTTATCCTCGTTGAGCATTTCCGTAATCCTATGAGCATTTTCTAAAGCAAATACTCCACAATTACAGCCATCTTTTTGCTGATCAACCGCAGAACTCTTTATGCTATCATTCCCTATCTCTAAGGTTTCCTGCAATATGCCCACTATATAACTAGTATCAATTGGCTTACTAACTAACTTATTTCTATCTTCTCTTGCATGACCTAATGTTTTTTCAACATCATCTCTTTTCTCTTTAAGGCTAGCATTATCTGGATTATTTTCTCTTTCCCGTATTAAACTTTCCGCCTCATTACTTAAGGGTACTAGACACTTCTCAGCAATCTCATTAGCAAGACTTATATCGTCTTTTACCTTTCCTTCAACCTCATTTGGTAATAAATTACCAAATGAGTCACAATAATAAGCTCTAAATTGTCTGTTACCATTACATGTGACTATCAGTGTTACCCAGTGGTTTCCTCCTAAATTAATAATCGAGGCAAAGATTTTTTTTGTGTTCCCTTGTTCTATTTTATACTCTTTCAGTTTTGAGTTTAAAGTACTCACATCACCAGGAATACAAAAAAGTACATTGTCACTTGAATTTTCTGAATAGTTATATACAGCTCTTGCAATATGAGAAATATCATGTTCTTGTAGCCAGTAATAGTAATTTTCTCTATTTGTCTGATGCATAAGAGTTTGTAAATCTTCATGAAACTCTTTGCCACCCAAACCACTATCTCCTGAAGCATTAGAATTTCTACGACTATTGTTACTTGAGGCAGGTTCACTTCCTGGTACAATACCACTATCTGTAGATGGAGAATAGGAATTTCTACGTACCCTCTTATCCGAATCATTTGTTTGTCTTGATATAGTATCTAGTCCACTATCCAGTGATTTACTTCTTGTGAATTTTTGCTCTTTTGGACTCTTTTCTTCCTTTACAGTCCCTTTTTCATCAACATAACCTTTTACCAAGTGAAATAAAGGTTCAACGACCATTTTGTATGTCGCTGCAAGCACTATTCCCATTAAGATCCAAGCTACAGGATAAAAAATTAGCATAGCAAGTGGTAAGGTTAAGAGGAAAGACCCCATTATCAGTCCCAAACAGCCGATAGTAACTGTAGCTGCTAAGTATATACCAAGCACATAAATGGCAAATCTTCCACCAGCCTTAAGTTTGGTGAAGTGAGTACTCTCTTTAAATGTATTGTACTTTTCTCGGATGCCCAACATGTTATATTTTATGAATACTACGTTAACTAATTCTAGCAAATTATGAAGGTAAAATCAATATTAGCATTTATATGTAAAAATATTGAGCATTAAAAGCTTTTGAAGTACAGTAATGATGTTAGTAATAGCACAACATATGCATGATATAGAAGATATACGCAAAAACCCTGAAGGATTTGAAAAAGCAATAAAAAGCAGAGGGGTGAAAGAATTTACTACAGAAGAAATATTAGAGATTGACCATAAAAAAAGATCACTAACTACTAAACTGCAAGCTTTAAATAAGCAACGCAACGAAGTCACAGAAGAAATAAAGAAGCTTAAAATGAGCAAAAGCCCCTGTGAAGAGCAAATAAAATCATCAAAAAACATCACGAATGAGATAGAGGCAATTAGCTTAAAAGAACAAGCAGAAAAGGATAAGTTAGTGAATGTTTTATCTAACTTGCCGAATATTCCTGCGCAAGATGTGCCAATAGGCGCAGATGAGAACTCTAATTTAGAAGTGAGAAAATATAGAGAAAAAAGACAGTTTGATTTTATGCCAAAATCTCACTATGAGCTTGGAGAAAGGTTAGGCTTGATGGATTTTGAGCAGGCAGCAAAAATTTCTGGATCAAGGTTTACAATATTAAAAGGACAGTTAGCTAAGCTTGGACGAGCATTAATAAATTTTATGCTGGAAACACATGTTAATGAATTTGCCTATACTGAGGTGTATCACCCAGCCCTGGTGAAAAACGAGGCGATGTATAACGTTGGTCAGCTACCAAAATTTTCTGATGACTCATATTTAACTACCGATAAATTAAGATTAATTCCCACAAGTGAAGTAGTTTTAACAAATTTAGTTGCTGACAAAATAATAGAAGAAAAAGAACTGCCTATTCGTTTTACTGCATATTCAGAATGTTTTCGTAAAGAAGCTGGCAGTGCAGGACGAGATACAAGAGGTATGATAAGGCAACATCAATTTGGTAAAGTGGAGTTGGTAAGCATCACAACTGAAGACCAGTCAAAAGACGAGCTTGAACGTATGACTAGTGTTGCTGAAGAGATATTAAAAAAACTAGAATTACCGTATAGAGTAATGCTACTTTGCAGTGGCGATATGGGTTTTGCTGCACAAAAGACTTATGACATAGAGGTATGGTTACCTGAGCAAAATAAATATAGAGAAATATCAAGCTGCTCAAATTGCGGTACGTTCCAGGCAAGAAGAATGAACACTAAATACTTCTTGGAAACTGACAGAAAAACAAAAAAATACGTTCACACTTTAAACGGCTCAGCTTTAGCCATAGGAAGAACAATTGTTGCCATAATGGAGAATTATCAAAATTCCGATGGGTCAGTTACAATACCAAACGTGTTGCAAAGATACATGAGTAATGATACTGTTATAAGCAAACAATAATTTTGACATATATAGAAAAACGAGGAAATAAAGATGAAGGTTTTGGTTATAGGTTCTGGTGGGCGTGAGCATGCTTTACTTTGGGCTCTAAAGAAGTCTCCTACCTTGACTAAGTTATATGTTACTCCTGGTCGCCCGGCCATGGAGAATTTTGGAGTTCTTGTGAATATAAATATTCAAGATTCAGTGGATGTTACACAATTTTGCAAGAAAGAAAATATAGAGCTAGTAATTATTGGTCCAGAGCAACCGATAATTAATGGACTTGCTGATGATTTAGCTGCAGAGGGAATAAATGTTTTTGCTCCAAGTCAAGCAGCTGCAAAACTTGAGGCATCAAAGTCTTTTACGAAGGAACTATGTAAACAGTATGGTATACCAACTGCAAAGTATGAGCGTTTTATTGATGAAAGGTTAGCTAAAAATTTTGTCCGTAGTAATAAAATAAAATTTCCGCTTGTAATTAAAGCAAATGGAATTGCAGCAGGGAAAGGCGTCATAATATGCCACACAGAAAATGAAGCTTTTTCAACAATAGATTCAATGCTAGTGGAGAAAAATCTTGGTGAGTCAGGTGAAGAAATAATTATAGAAGAGTTTTTAATAGGAGAGGAAGTAAGTTTTTTTGCTCTTATTGATGGGTTGAAGGTAGTAACCTTTGGGTGTGCAAGAGATTACAAGAGAGTTGGTGAAAATAACGAGGGACAAAATACTGGAGGCATGGGGTCATACTCATCACCTTCGATTATAAGTAAGGAGATGGAGCAAAAAATTATCCAAAAAATAATATATCCTACAATTCAAGCACTGACTAACATGGGAACATCCTATAAAGGAGTACTCTTTGCTGGTTTAATGATTTGCAAAGATAGTCCAAAGCTTCTTGAGTATAATGTTAGGTTTGGGGATCCGGAAATACAATCTATGTTACCTAGACTTAATCCAAATTGTAATTTGTTAAAGTTGATGTTGTCAGTTGCAGAAGGCAAGTTAAATACAAAAATGGTGGAGTTTAATCACAAAACTACAGTTTGTGTAGTCGTTGCAAGTAAAGGCTATCCTGGTGATTATCAAAAAGGAGAGGTAATTAAAGGATTGGATAAAATTGAAAACATTCCTGGTGTGCTAGTTTTTCATGCTGGTACTAAGTTGGATGAAAGTGGTAATTGGATTTCCGATGGCGGAAGAGTGCTAAATATAGTAGGAGAAGGAAACACTGTGGAAGAAGCTAAAAGTAAAGTGTACTCAGCGTTAAATTTTCTAGAATGGTCAGGTGGGTTCTTCAGGTATGATATTGGTAGTTAATTTAGCTCATACAGAAACGAAAAAAGTCACTTTGCAAGCAGTAAACTAAAGAAAAACATGATATCTGTTCAGATTCATGTGAAACCAGTACTTCTTTTCTTGTCATGAAAGTAGCTGACACTGGGATCCAGGTTGATGAAAGCACACTAGCATAGAAAGTGGTTACAACGTTTTCGATGAGATTATATGGAAAACTGGATTCCAGTGTCAAGCATTGGAATGACACCGTCTATTATGCAAATTACCTGCTAATTGCAATGTTCGTACAGATGTGGGTCACGCGCTGGAATAACACCCTTGGTGGTAACAACTAAAGAAAAATATCAACTAGGTTTATAGTCTATTACTACTGTTTTTGCAATTTTATCATAAAAAGTCTGCTTGCGCTGGTCAAATATTGCAAACATTAAAACTGAGACTTGTACGATAAAAAGACATCCAGAAACGTAGCCAGGAAGATGATCATATAGAAAATTACAAATAGTCCAAATGCCGTCCTTAAAAAAGGATCTTATTGTTGCTTGCTTTAGGGTAACATTTGTAAATGTATTTGCATCTTTTATATATATGCCGCATAGTAATTTCCCTGGAGTGCCGCCAAGTCTTGTTGTCATTAGTATACTAAAAATTATATATATTGGTAGTATCACTATAAAAACTATCATGTGGATAACTGTCTTGTAAGTATCGTCTGCATCATTGTATGATGTAGATGAATGATGTAGAAAATATAGAAAAAAGATTGTAATAAAGGCTATTATTACCCATAAAACAATATCAATTACATATGCAAAAGCTCGCCTAAACATCCCTGCATAACTTGTTTTAGTATCCATACACTTTCCATATTTTGCAATGCTATAACCACTATAAAAGTTCATTATTAAATAACCGTAAATATGCTATTTTAGCAACATTGACCCACTTTATTATTTGAATTAACATTAAATCATTTATAGGTAGGGAAGTTATGTCAACACCAATCACAGTCGCATATGGTGATGGTATCGGACCAGAAATTATGGAAGCGGTGCTGTCGATATTGCGTGAAGCGAAAGCAGAGATCTCAATAGATATTATTGAAATAGGGGAGCGTGTTTATAGTAAGGAATGGTCTCATGGAATTTCTCCGAGTGGTTGGGAATCTATCGAAAGGACAAAGATATTACTCAAATCTCCAACAACAACTCCTCAAGGTAAAGGGCACAAAAGCTTAAACGTTGCGCTCAGAAAGAACTTAGGGCTGTATGCAAACATAAGACCATGCATTTCGTATCACCCTGTTATAGAAAATAAATTCGATAAATTTGATGTTGTTGTAATACGTGAAAATGAAGAAGACGTTTATACGGGAATAGAGCATAGGCTCACTGGTGACTCGTACCAATGCACTAAAATTATTACTAGATCTGGCTCAGAAAAAATATGCAGGTACGCTTTTGAATATGCGAAAAAACATAACAGAAAGAAAGTAACTTGCCTGACTAAAGATAACATAATGAAAATGACTGATGGCACCTTTCATGCAGCATTTGGTTATATTTCAAAAGAATACCCAAATATAAAGATAGAACATTATATAGTTGATATTGGAATGGCAAAAGTTGCTACAGAGCCCGAGAATTTCGATGTTATAGTAACCGAGAACTTGTATGGCGACATATTATCAGATATAGTTGCACAAACCTCTGGATCTGTGGGACTCGCTGGAAGTAGCAACATAGGTAATGAATATGCAATGTTTGAAGCGGTCCACGGCTCTGCTCCTGATATTGCAGGAAAAAATATAGCTAATCCTTCTGGTCTTTTAAATGCTGCAGTACATATGTTGGTCTATATTGGTCAAGTGAGTACTGCAAAACTAATCTACGATGCATGGCTCAAGACTTTGGAAGATGGAGTACACACTGCTGATTTATATAAGGAGAAAAGGAGTAAACAGAAAGTTGGAACAAAAGAATTTGCACAAGCCGTCATAGATAATCTAGGAAAGAAACCTGCAACATTACCTGAGCTTATAATTAGCAGTGATTCGGATAGTAAAATAAATAAAGTACAAGACAATTATAAACAAGATTACAAAGTTAAAAAGCTAGTGGGTAGTGATATAACGCTTGCCTGGGACAAATCCAACAATTTTGATCAAATAGTAGGATTATTTGAATCGAGTAATCTGAAAATGATAGCAATATACTCAAAAGGACTTGCAATTTGGCCAGGAGGCTCAAAATCTTCAAGTGACCAAATAACCTGCAGGTTTATTGCAAATAATGAAATTACAAATAGTGATGTGAATAACTTGCTAATCAAATTTGAGGAACACAATTTTGATGTGGTGAGAATGGATAAGTTGTATTTGTATGATGGGAAAGAGGGTTTCTTCTCTTAGTGGTTGCTTGATATTTTTATGCTTGTGTGAAACATTAAATATATTATACTAATAGTATCGTGTATTTATGTGAGGTGTAGTAATGAGTCAACATTTTAAGTTAACTGGTCAGGAGTTTTATGATAATAATGATCTGTTTAACGTACTAGAGATAAAAGCTGAACAAATTGTAGGTAAGGATTATCAAGCTCTTAGCAAATTTCTGAAAAAACAATATAATAAATTGATACTTGTAAACCATCCTGACAAGGGTGGAGACAAAAATAGATTTGATCAGATTTATAAAGCTTATCAAGAGCTAAAAAAGTACATTGAACCTTTGGAGTCAGGAAATCCTTGTGTTAAAGTCAGCGTTGATGCTGAAAGTGATGGGCGTTTAACGGCAAGAGAGTTTCACTATAGGAGAAAGTTGTTTAACGAGCTAAAAATCAGTGAGGAAGAAGCTGTAGGTAAAGATTTTGATGGGTTGATTGCTATACTAAAAAGAAATGATTGTTCGTTTGGAGAAGACCTAAAAAGCTATAATGAACTTCAGGCTCAAATAGGGAGGATTTTGCTAAATCCAAATTTAGATAATTTTCAGAAGAGTGTACAAAGTGCAAAGTTAATGCAAGAGTTATATCAATATATAGCAAAGCCAAGCATACAATTATTCAATTATATTTCTCCTCTAAAGGAAAAAAAGAACCTAGTAGATGAGGATAAAAAAGAATTAGCGTTAAGATTTATAGAACGTAAAAATGCCTTACTATTTATTCGGACTCTTAGTGTTCTACCCTTAGGCCTGTTAACTACAGTTACTATAGGTTGCTATTTTTCATGGTGGATCATAGCATTTAACATCGCTATTAGTAGAGCCTCTGGTTTATTAGTGAATTATTATATGGAAAAGTATAAAAATTCAGAAATTTCTACTGATGAATTCATAAGTAAGATGAGCTATATCGAGCTAAGCAGTAAACTTCTTATCAACTATCCTTTAGCTGCTTTTTCTGTTTATTTAGTTACAATAAATTTCATTGCTAATGGATTAACTGTTGGTGGAGCTGTACTTGGTCCACTATTGTTATTGGCAGTATTAATTGAAGCATTAGCTCCTATTTTCTCAAAAGGCTGTGAAATATATGCTGACAAGCACACAAAAGATTTACTAGAAGAGGATCCAAGAGATAGAGTGCAAAAGGAGACTGATCTGTTAGGACGGTATGATCCACGAAAACTGTTAATGCCAATTATCATGCCTCTTGTTAGAAAATGTTTTGCAGAAGTGGCAAGCGAGTTTGCTGAAAGGAATTTTGATGAGGTAAAAACTGATATGTCTGATGTTAATACTGAAGGACTATCTAATCCTCAAGCAATTGAATTTGCACAGCAAACAGTATAGTATAAGCTTTTAGCTCTATGCATGGACTCAAAAAAAGTAGAATTAATATTTGAAAAATTTCAACAGTCAAATCCTGCGCCAAAAATAGAGCTAAATTATACCAATCATTTTACGTTATTAGTTGCAATAGTTCTGTCAGCGCGGACGACCGATATAAGTGTTAATAAAATTACAAAGGAGCTATTTAGTATCGCTGATACGCCAGAAAAAATGCTGAATCTTGGGCAAAGTGAGCTGAGAAAATACATAAGCAGTATTGGTTTATATAATTCCAAAGCAAAAAATATAATCGGGCTCAGCAAAATATTGATTGAGAGGTACAATAGCAAAGTGCCTACTAATTTCGATGATTTGGTATCTTTACCAGGGGTTGGGAGAAAGAGCGCTAATGTGTTCTTAAATTCAGGGCTTGGTATTCCAACATTGGCAATTGATACTCATGTTTTTAGAGTAAGCAATAGAGTTGGGCTTGTGAAAGAAAAAGATATATTTAAAACAGAGCAATCTCTTTTGAATGTGGTTCCAAAAAAATACCTGCTTTATGCTCATCATTGGCTAGTTTTGCATGGTAGATATGTTTGCAAAGCGCGAAAACCTTCGTGTGAAACATGCATAATTCATGATTTATGTGAGTTTGAATGTAAGAGGTATAAAGTCTAGCACACAACACTTCGATATTTCTTACTTTTATCATCCAAGTAGCTGATCTCTATGATGGTGTCATCCGAGTAGCTGACACTGGTTTCTTACCAACAAAAACTTAGAATAACTTTTGTTCTTAAAAAATTTCTAGATTCCAGACTCATGTTTCAATGTTAAACAAGGTACAATAGAATTGAGTAGGGTAATTTCTAGGGAATTATTATATTCTAGAAAAAGTAAAATGTCATCCAGATAGACTAATGTGCAAGGTAAGCTGAATGTCTATAAGGAAAAACAGCAAGGCATTTTAGGATTTGCTATAAATCGCATCAGGAGCTCAAGAGTACAGCTTACAATTACAGATAGGTATAGTTGAGTTTAAAGTAACTACATAAATTTACTACAATTTTCATACCTATAAGCTGCTATGCAACAAAGCCCTGTGTGGGTATAATTTTGACAGGATACAAAGCTTAATGGAGAAAGTTACGAACATCAGTGAAAAACATGGCAATTTTATTCTCATTTGCAGCTACTATCACGTCTTGATCTTTCAATGAGCCACCTGGCTGAATTATAGCTGTAATTCCATGCTTTGCACTCTCTACTATACTATCTGGAAATGGAAAAAATGCATCTGAAGCAAGCGCTGCGCCTTTACATTTTTCACCTGCTTTTTTTACTGCAATATTCACACTATCTATTCTGCTTGTTTGTCCTGCACCGATGCCAATAGCACAACCGTCTTTTGCTATCACTATTGCATTGGATTTTACATGTTTACATATTTTCCAAGCAAAAATAAGATCTTCCTTCTCTTTTTTTGTTGTAGTGCATTCTGTCACTCGGTTTATTTCTTCTACTTTTACTGTATGGTTATTATTTTCTTGCACTAAGAACCCGCCAACAACATTTTTGATTTGATATTTTGCATTTTGCTGAAGAGATTGATGAATAATCACTCTTAAATTTTTCTTTTTTTGTAAAATTTTTAGTGCCTCATTGTTTACCGATGGTGCTATCACCACTTCCAAAAATATCTCGTTTAATTTCTCTGCTAGCTTTAAATCTATCTCCCGATTGAAAGCAACTATTCCACCAAAACTGCTTATTTCATCACATGATAGAGCTTTTTCATATGCTTTTAAAGCACTATCACTAACAGCAGCGCCACATGGATTATTGTGCTTTATTATCACTGCTGCAGGTTCTTGAAACTCAGAAATTATGTTAAGTGCAGACTCTATGTCGACTATATTATTATAGCTCAACTCTTTTCCATGTATTTTCTCCAGTGGATATTTGCTAAATTGATTGCTATAAAATGCAGCTTTTTGATGAGGATTTTCACCATACCTAAGTCCTTGTGCTTTACATCCATATAAAGTAAAAAACTCTGGTAACTCATTGCTTTTACCCTGTGATAAAAACCAATTGTAAATATTAGAATCATACTGTGCAGTCAGAGCAAATGCTTTAGTTGCTAGATGTTTTCTATATTCTAATGTTGTCTGATTGTTATTTTTGATCATCTCAGCTTTCAGTGTTTCGTAATCTTGAATGCTAGAAATCACTGAAGTGAAATGAAAGTTTTTTGCTGTAGCTCTAATTAATGCTACTCCACCTATATCTATTTGTTCTATGATTTGCTTCTCACTTGAGTTGCTATTAACCGTTTTCCAAAATGGATATAAGTTAGTTATAAGCAGATCTATCGGCTTAATTTCTAGATTCTGCATTTCCTTTTCGTGCCTTTTTCGATCACAGAGTATTCCTCCATGAATTTTAGGATGTAAAGTTTTCACTCTGCCATCTAGTATTTCTGGAAATTGTGTGTAATCTGAAACTTCTTGCGTTTTTATTCCCGCACCTGATAGCACTTTATAAGTATTCCCTGTTGAGAGAATTTCTATTTGTTGCTGCATCAAAAACGATGCAAGTTCAGTTATATTTGTCTTATCGTATACTGATATTAAAGCTCTTTTAATTTTCATATGGAAGGTTTCTTAGGATTATATCTAAGAAAAGAAAATTTGTCTATATATAGCTACTACGTCATACCACTGCGGTATCCATAACTGTACGAACATTGTGATGCAAGAGACCAAGAAAGATGTCATCCCAGTGCTCAGACACTGGGATCCAGAAAACTTCACTTTAAATGAGCACACCAGGTGGCTGTACAATAGAAACTGGATTCCAGACTGGAATGACACCATCTACTACTCAAATTACCTGCAAATTGCAATGTTCGTACACCAAAACGCGGTATCTTGTTGTAGATTCCGCTAACAAGCAGCGGAATACCAAATTGTAGAAGTTGCTTTAGCTCTCCTCACCCTCCCTTCAAAGTAGTCTATTCTATAAATTTTTTTGTTAAACTTGATTTTAAGCCACGAATAAAATCTTCAATACTGCAAGGATTTCTCCCTTCCATTTGTATAACTTTAGGAATTAAAATGCCACCTTTTAAACTCATGTGCATGTTATCATTAATGATCTTACCTTGTTCTGAAGCGAAAGCTTCAAAGTCAGCATCAAGTATCTTGATACGTTTATTCTCTACCTTAATGAACGCTTTTGGGTAAAATGCTTTAACCTTTCTATAAGCAATTTCACAGGCGTCACTTGCGTAAATTTTATAGTCTTTTACTTTGTCAGCATAGCACGCATCGTTATCGCTCTGTTTTAAGGGAACTTGCTTTTCAATTTCGTTTAGCACTTTCAGCAGTAAATCACTACCTAATTCAGACAATTTATCATGCAACGTTTTATAATTATCGCTTTTTTCAATAAGAAGTTTTTTCTGTTTTAAAATAGGACCAGAATCTAATCCCTCATCTAATTGCATGATACTGACTCCGGTTTCTTGATCTCCAGCTAAAATTGTGTGCTGTATCGGAGCTGCACCGCGCCACCTGGGCAGCAATGATGGATGAATATTAATACAACCATATTTGGGAATATTTAAAATTTCTTTTGGAAGTATCAATCCATACGCAGCAACAACTGCAACGTCTGGTTTGAAGTTTCTAAATTTTTCTTGCTCTGCCGAAGACTTTAGAGAGATAGGAGTACATACCTCTATGTTACTTTCTTCAGCGATAACATGTACTGGAGATTTCGTTGGCTTCTGTCCACGTCCTGAAGGTTTTGGAGCCTTAGTATATACTGCTACCACTTCGCTCTTTGATTTCAGCAACAAGCTCAGAGAATTAACAGCAAATCCTGGTGATCCCATGAAAATAATTCTCATGGTGTTTTTGCTTTAAGAATTCTCCGCTAGTTTGCCATTTACAGCTTCTACTAATTTGGCAAAATCATCCTTATAATTAACGGCCATCTCAGCAAGAATTTTCCTATTTAAATCAATGCCGGCAAGTGTAAGACCATGCATAAATCTACCGTAAGTAAGTCCATGTTTTCTTACTGCTGCATTAATACGTATTATCCACAAACCACGAAAATCACGTTTACGGGTTCTTCTGTCTCTGTAAGCATATTGCAGTGCTTTTTCAACTCTTTGTAATGCAATTCTATAACAATTCTTTGCCCGCCCTCTATAGCCCTTTGCTAGTTTCAATATCTTTTTATGACGAGCATGAGTAGTGACTCCACGTTTTACTCGAGCCATTTTTATTTTACCTCCATTTTGTTAAATACCATAAGGCATATAAAGCTTAACTATGCGCGAGTCAGATTTACTAAGAATCGTTGTACCACGCTGATTACGAATATTAGATTTACTTCTCTTTACCATACCATGTCTTTTACCTGACTGAGTAGAGATGACTTTACCCTTAGCTGTAAGGTGAAAGCGCTTTTTGACAGAAGATTTAGTTTTTAATTTCATTTTTGTCATATCCCAAACAAGTTCCGCTATTTAATTCTTTAGCAGTAATTAATTATGAGTATAGATAATTTTATTAAAGAATCAAATTAAAATTGTGTTTTAGAGGAGCTTAAATGTAATCACACCCAGTATATGTGTTATACCTTCTTTATTCCCAAGTGGCAACAATACTTGCCTCATTTTAACACTTTCACTTTCTTCCTCCTCATTGATTGGGCATTTACTCTCTATTACAGTATCAAGTTTATCAATAACTGCATCTATTTTATATAACCGCAAAAATGGTGCATCAATTGCATACTTATTATCAATGCGCGTCTTTTTCTCAAAACCATAAAATTCAACAGCCTTTTCTCCTGCATTTTCACAAATATAACCTTGATCCTTGACTTCAATGATAAAACAATGCTGCCATGACTCCATTATTTCTGCAGTATCTATTTCGCGCCTTTCTGGCCAATCTCTGTCTGGTCCTTTTATGCCACTCCAGTGCTCAGTTACCACATTTGCTATTCTTCTTTCTTTGCCTGCATAATTTTCCATTCGAAATTCCACATATAAAACACAGATATGAGGTAAATTTATCGTGAATGTATTGATTTTTTCTTACTACAGGATGTAGATTATTGAAAATTCTCATCCTGTTTACACAACAGGTAATGATAAATTAAGTATAATAATTAGAGCATAAAAATTATTAAATGAGGAAACTGTGAAATAAAAAAATTCTATTTTTGCAATATTTTGACTAAATAATACTATTACCTCTACTTTCTAAGGTTATTGCACTTAATAAATTACTAGATGAAGTTTCTTCCTTAGAACTACTATGGCTTTTATTTTTTCTATTATAAAACCAACATTTAAATGGTACAGCTGCTGCGATAGCTGCTAACAAGACTACTCCCATTGCTAACATACCTACTGTGAACACTATATTATTTTTCTCGTTTGAAGGTGTTTCCAATAATTTAAATCTTCTCAAGTTCATATCATAAATCATAGGATTACCCAAAATATTTGTCGTATTTTTAACATTTCCTATATTTTGAATTGTAATTCCATTACTAGCGCTTGATTTTTTCATTTCTTCCATTACTTGTTTTAAGTTTGGTAGTTCTGTTGTTGTACTTTCAATATCACCAGCTTCCAGCTTTTGCAAATTCTCATTACTCAAAAATTCTTTGAGATACTTTTCATAAAACTCTTTGGCATTATATCTTTTATAACTTCGTATTTTTCCACTCTTGAGATCAGAAACAATATCATCAATCATCACTTTTGGATTTTCTGCATGCACTATTTCTCCTTCAGCAACAAGAATACGATAAGATGAATCGTCAAGTATGCACACATAACTGAGTTTTAAATCACCTCCTCCCAATAGAAAATATATTGTTCTATTTTGTTCTACATCTTGCAATTCAGATTCAATACTAATCCATCTATTCCTTTTTTCCTTATTGATTAATCCTTTTTCTCGTACAGTATCTTTAACGTGTAACAATCTTCCTGGCATATATGACCTCCAAATTGATCAATATTTCCTTATGTATAAAAGATAAATTATTTAAGTCCACATCTTTTCACTAAGATTTTTATATTTTTATTATACTAAATAATATATATATTAATATCTGAATTTCTCATTGCAATTTATTATACCTTAGTAAAAACGATATAAAATTAGAGAAAGAGTTATAAAATTTTTTGTAAGACAGGAAAATGTCTTCTCCTTTGGTTCCAGAGCATATAAGTGCTGTAAGAGCTAAGTTGATGGCACTGTTGTGCCATCAACTCTGGAATTTTACTCGACACTAATCTGAGAAGATAGAGGTGCTACCGATGTAGCATTGCTGAGCAAAGATTCTATTTCTGATGTAGATCCGGAATGCTCAAGTTGAGCTTGTTCAAGAAGGTTTTTCATCGCTTTTTCAACATCGTAGCTACCTTCCCTATTTTTTCTATGCCATACAAAGTATCCTAATCCTGCAAAAGCTACTGCTAGCACTCCACCCAATATACCACCAGCAATCCCTGCTATTCCTATATACTGTCCTCCATTTATTTCGGGTAATTTAGGCCCTTCCACATCTGTGCTATTAAATATAGAATGATCTAATACTTCTTGTGAATTACTATCAAAACGGGACACACTACTTATATCTTCAGGAGTAATTCCATAACTAGCATTTGATTCTTCTATTTCATTTATTACGTCATTAATCTCTTTAGTAGTTACTTTGCGTGATGCAAAATCGAATTCTTGTTTTGTTAAAGAAGCTGATTCGATAGTTACATCTTCCTGCATCTGATAACCAATTTCTTCAGTAGTAGATTCTCTCAATTGGCTATTTTCATCAGTTCTTTCTTTTAGCTTTTTTGAACTATCCTTACCCAATTCATCTACAAGGTTTTTTAGATATATTTTCTTAAATTCTCTATAATTATATTCTTTACCTTTTTCTATTTCTCCACTCTTAAGACCTAAAATAATTCCATCTATTGTCGATTCACGAATTGCTTGAGGAATGTCTATTGAATTTACTATTCCTGTAACCAAGCCTATCTCAGCTGCTCTAGAAGATATAGAGAGGTCTTTTACTGTTAAATTCTCTCCTTTAATTAAAAATTCTACCCTTCTGTTTTGTTTTATACTTTCCAAGTCAGATACAATTCTAATTGTTGGACCATCCATCTCCTGCTTATTTGTTGTTTCTCTCTTTCGCATGCTATTCTTAGTGTTTTGGAATTTTTTTGGCATTTCACACTCCTTAAATTAATTAATAAAAGTATTATTTGAATTAACAAATACTTCTCTATGTTAGTGGATAAAATATTTAAACCTATATCTTTTTATTAAAATTTTTATGTAAAAGTTACTTTTATTATACTAAGTAATGTATATATTAATATTTAGATTGATAAATTGATTTTACTTCTGTTACAACTTATTATGCATAGATAACCTCTGTAAAAACGATGAAGCTAAACGAAATTAGAGAAAGATTTATAAAATTTTTTGTAAATAATAATCATGAGCAAGTTCCTTCTTCTCCTTTGATTCCAGAGCATGATCCAACACTCATGTTTACAAATGCTGGTATGGTACAGTTCAAAAACATCTTTACCGGCACGCAAAAAACTGAAATGAAACGTGCCGTCTCAAGTCAAAAGTGTCTCAGAGCAGGTGGTAAACACAATGATCTTGAAAATGTTGGCTATACATCTCGGCATCACACATTTTTTGAAATGCTCGGAAATTTTAGCTTTGGTGATTACTTTAAAGAAACTGCGATAGAATTTGCGTGGAAATTTATTACTGAAGAATTGTCTCTTGATAAAAACAGACTATCCATAACTGTTTACCACACTGATGATGAAGCATATGAAATTTGGCGTAAGATAAGTGGCTTTTCAGATGATAAAATCATAAGAATTACAACAGATGATAACTTTTGGAGCATGGGAAGCACTGGTCCATGTGGTCCATGTTCTGAAATCTTTTACGATCATGCAAATCCTGATTTGCATGAGGATGACAGAATTGTTGAAATTTGGAATCTGGTGTTCATGGAATTTAATAAAGATGAAGAAGGTAATTTACAAAAATTACCAAAAAAATGCATCGATACCGGAATGGGCCTTGAAAGAATAGCAGCTGTTATGCAGAACGTTCATGATAACTATGATATTGACCTATTTTCTGCTCTGGTAAGTAAATCGCAAGAGTACTGTGGAAATACGGAAAGTAAAGTAGCTCATAAGATTATCGCAGATCACCTTCGTGCAGCTGCATTTCTCATCGCAGAAGGAGTGCTTCCTGGAAATGAAGGAAGAAATTATATACTACGCAGATTGATCAGAAGAGCAGCACGTTATATCCACCTACTTGGATATAATGATTCTCTATTGTATCTTGTTTTTCCTGCACTCATAGATGGCACAAATTTGGCTTATATGGGAGATGCTTATCCAGAGCTAATCAGAGCTAAAAGCTTAATAGAAACAACGTTAAAATCAGAGGAAGAAAACTTTAAAGACACTTTAATGAAAGGCATTAATCTCTTGGACAAATTCACTGCAGATTTAAAATCAGGTGACACTCTATCTGGAGAATCAGCATTTAAACTATATGACACTTATGGATTTCCTTTGGATATCACACTTGATATTTTAAAAGAGAAAAAAATAAATTTTGACCAAAAAGGTTTTGACAATGCAATGAAAGAGCAAAAAGAAAGAGCACGTGCTAATTGGACTGGATCTGGTGAAAAGTCTGTTGAACAAGTATGGTTTAATTTAATCGATCAGTTTGGCAAAACGGAATTTGTTGGTTATGAACGTGATGAAGTAAAGGATGCAACAGTACTCGCAATAATTTCCCCTAAAAATGAAATGATTGATTCTGCAAAAGAAGGAGAAAAGATAACTATTATACTTGATAAAACACCTTTTTATGGCGAGTCAGGTGGACAGGTGGGAGATACTGGAAATTTTATAAAGTCTGATGGAAGTACGTTAACAGTGGAAAATACCAACAAGATTAACGACCTATATTTACACAGATGTATAGTTGAATCTGGCTCAGTTTGTAAAGGTGACACAGTTACAGCTAGTATTGACAAAAAAAGAAGACAAGACTTAAGAAGAAATCATTCAGCTACACATCTTCTACACTTTGCACTCAGAAAAATCTTAGGTGATCACGTTACTCAAAAAGGTTCTCTAGTTGCACCAAATAGACTAAGATTTGACTTTAGTCACAATAAGCCAGTCACTCAGGATCAGCTGTCTTCAGTAGAAGATATAGTAAACTCTCTAATCAGAGAAAATCTTTCTACGTCCACAAAAGTTCAAGGTATGGATGAGGCAATAGACGAAGGAGCGATGGCCTTATTTGGTGAAAAATATGGTGATAATGTTAGGGTTGTAAAAATTGGAGATTCAAAAGAATTATGTGGTGGTACACACGTGGAGCGTACCGGAGAAATTGGTTTGTTTAAGATAGCAGCAGAATGTTCCGTTGCATCTCGAGTAAGAAGAATTGAAGCTTTAACCGGTCAAGAAGCAATTAATTATGTACGCAATAACGAAATTAGCTTAAAAAAAGTTGCAGAATTCGTAAAAGCACCAGTAAATGAAATAACAAGTCGACTCAGTATTTTAAGTCAGGAGCGCAAAGAATTTGAAGTCAAAATAAAAAATCTTTATAAAAAGCTTATCAGTGTAGAAAATGTAAAAAGTACCGAAATAAATGGAATAAATTTTGTAAGCCACACTTTCAATAACGTTCCAGGAAGTATAATAAGGGAATTTGCTCTACAGCAACAAAAACCGAAAACTGTAATAGCCTTCATGGTAACAGAAAAGGATAAAACAGTTTTGATTGTCAAAGTAAGTAAAGATTTAACTAATAAGATCAATGCAAAAGAGCTAGTATCTACTGTAACCAGAAGGGATTGCGGTGGAAATGCCGAACTTACCCAAACAAGCTGTAATAATGATAATGTTATCACTACTATTGGCAGTAGCTTACAAGAGCTAATGTAGGCTACGCTGTACAGCCGACATAAGAAACAGCGTCCTAATGGATAACACTCTATAAACATTATTAAGTGTTCCTACGATAACGCATTAAGTATGAACGTTGTGCTCACCAAGAGATGTCAATAATAATAGGAAAGTTCTCTCTTATAGCATCTTTACTACTAACAATTGCAATTGTTATATATAGCTTGTTCACAATAAATATTGACTATTTAGTACAATACATAATAGTTAAACATCTTTGATGGTAGAGGTAAAATCATGACGATAAAATTTGCAAAATGGAAAAGAGTATTGAGCACAGTCAATGGTAACAAAGATTTAAGTAAAGATAGCGTAATTGAAAAAATACAAGAGAAATTAAGAGAATTTCCAAAGGATTATAACAGGTGGGAGAAAGATAATTTTAATATAGATTATTTGTTTCGCATTAATAGTGATTATAATAATAGCAATGAGGAAGTTGCTTTTGTTACATTTGCCGCGGAGTTTTTACCTGTTAGATATGGGCTATTACATCTCGCTACTTACATAGATTGTGAGCATCTGGCAAAAGCCCTCATAGAAAAAAATGCAAAGGTTGATGTAATAGGTAGTGATGGATCGACTCCTTTACTTTTGGCTGCTAAACTTGGTAATATAAAACTAGCAAAGGTTTTCATAGAAAATGGTGCAAATGTCAATGTAAAAAATGAAAGTGAAAGTGAAGACACTCCTTTACATTGTGCTGCTTGCTTTAACCATGTAGAAGTGGCAAAAACTCTTATAAAAAATGGTGCAAATGTTGATGCAGTCAATAAAAACGGAAACACTCCTTTAGGTTTAGCTACTCAAGAGAATCAGGTAGAGCTGATAAAAATTCTCAAAGAAAGTGGTGCAAATGTTGATGCAGTCAATAAAAACGGGTACATTCCTTTAGGTTGCGCTATTCAAAATTACAATAAAGAAGTAGAAGCTTCATTAGATGATAGAATAAAGGAATCTCTGAAAGAAAAAGAGAAAATACAGCAAGTAACTAAAAATGTGATTATTGCCGGTGGAACAACTGCATTATTAGGTACTGTTATAGCAGCGGCACTTCTTGCAACTGAAGCAATTGCAATACCTATAATTATAGCAGTGGTTGCAGTCACAGCAGCAGCACTGGTAGTTGGTGGTGCTACATATATGTTGTTGAAGCCTAGTATTAAAATTGATGAGGCAGTCTTGACAAATGTACATGAAACAAGTGTTCTCACTGCTTCATATAGCCCTTCCCATAATAGTCCAAAAAGGTCATAAGAAGGAAGAATCGACAGCATGACGAAAAGATGTGAATAGAGGAATGTTTTTCCTGATTCTGTTTTTTATAGCAAACCAATTATGCTCAATTTTGTTAAAATCTGGAGAATACGGAGGCAGATATAAAATTTCTGCACCAACTCCTTTAGCAAATCTTATTAGACTTAGGGAGTGTTAAATAAACTGTGTCAAACCACATTTTTAGCTCAACTGAATTTTCAATCTGTTGGGAAAGAAAATATCGAGCTGAGATATAGTTAATGCCCAATTAGGCAAAGCCATTACCCATTTTTGCTCTACTTTTTTTATAGCACAATATACCTGTTTGTACAAGGCGTTTGTGTTGGTAAATGAGCCCTTGGTTTTGGTGAATTTCCTAATTTGCCTATGTAGCCCCTCTATGGGATTAGTAGTATAGATTATCCTCCTAACTGGATCGGAATACTTAAAATAACCAGATAGGTTTTCCCAATTATTCTGCCAAGATTTTATAACCATAGGGTACTTTGTGCCCCATTTTTCATCTAATTCCAACAGATAATTCTCGGCAATTTCCTTACTTGAAGCTTGATATACCTTCTTTAAATCACTCAAAAAACTCTTTGCATCTTTACTAGCTACATACTTCAGTGAGTTACGTATCTGATGCACTATACACATCTGCACTTCTGCATTAGGGAACACACCGTTTATTGCTGCAGGAAAGCTTTTTAGCCCATCTACACATGCAATTAGAATATCTTCCACTCCTCTCTCTTTGAGATCATTTAGTACTCCCAACCAGAAGTTAGCTCCTTCACTTTCAGCTAAATAAAAACCTAATACTTCTTTTCTGCCATTTTGATCTATACCTAATATATTATACATACATTTACTTACACAATGCCCGTCCTCCTTGACTTTAAAAAATATTCCGTCCATGAAAACTATCGGATATACAGACTGCAGCGGACGACTACGCCATTCGTTGATTACTGGTAGCAGTTTGTCAGTAATACTTGATATCTCTGCCGCCGATATTTTGTGATCGTAAATTTCCTCAATATGTGACGCTATATCTCTGTATCCCATGCCACTGGCAAATGTGCTTAAGACCTTTGCTTCAAGTTCTGGATGTAGGCTTGTTTGTCTTTTTCTAACTATTTGGGGTTCAAAGCTTCCTTCCCTGTCTCTAGGTGTTAACAACTCAAATGAGCCTCCACTCGTGCGTAAAGTTTTTGCGTTTCTCCCATTTCTTCGGTTATTTTCTTCACTTTTAGCTGACATGTGGCTTTCTATTTCACCTTCCAGACTTGCCTCTAGCAACCTTTTTATAAACGGTGTTAATGCTCCATCTCTTCCCGTCAGCGGCCTTCCTTCTCTTATCGATGATAGAATATTTGCTTCCAGTTCTTTATAGTCTACCAAACCGGTAGTTCTGTTTACTTGACTCATGTCAAACCTCCATTTTTTTATATCAATTATATTTTTATTTCTTGGTTTGACACAGTTTATTTAACACTCCCTAGACTTATGAAAAGTAGCATTATCAAGGATAACAGTTTGTCCAGGTTTCAAAATCGGTGTCAGAAACTGCTCAAACCATTTATTAAAGATATCCATATTGCAGTGGCCTTCAAAGGTTAACTACCTTTCTTCCACTTAAGGCTGCAATCATACTGATTCGTTGAGTTTTCTTACCAGATTTTAGAGCATAAAACCGCTTTCCCTTCTGACAATATCCATAAGTTCACTGCTATCAATGCCAGACTCATCTATATACACTAATTCTTTAAGTTCTTTTGTCGCTATAACCTTTGCAAATTGAGATCGCTTTTCCTCATTTCTTTCTTTGTATCCATAGGTCTTTTTTTTCTTGTGAATCCTATATTTTTAAGTGCTCGATGAATTGTTTGTCTACTAATATTGCCCCAATCATCTCTGACTGAGTTTTGCCACCTTGCTCATTTGCAAATTCGGCAAATGCATTCCAGTCGGTAATTTTATGCCATGCTTCTAGGCTTTTTTGACTGAAAATCTCCCGTTTTCTCACGTCTTTTCTTCCACTCATATAAAGTTGTTTTTCCGATCTTAAATCTCTTGGGCTCCACTCTCTCCTTCATCCAACGCTTCCATTACCCTTTTCCTTAAGTCATAACTATATGCTACTGGCATCCTTACCTTCACTACTATAAATCCATATCTTACTCTTTTTGGACTATTATGGGAAGGGCTATAGTAGGGAATTTCAGCTCAGCTATTTGACCTGTCACTTCAGAGCACGACACTGAAATCTAGCTTTTTATCAATATTTTATATAGTGGAAATTAATTTTTCTGAGTACCAGTATCACAAGTACTGGGATAACAGGAGAAGGATTACTTGAAATTGATCTCTTAAATTACTTTAGCTATAAATATTAAAAAAATTGCCAACTAAAAAAAGACAAATAAACCTCCAAGTAGCCAGCTGTATGTGATAACAAGCGTGATTTGGCTGAACACAGAAAAATTAAAAGAGCCGCCGCCAAACTGAATTTTTTACTCTAAAAATAAGTATAACAGTGCTACAACTAAGGGAAAGCTAGCAGAACATGATCAGTTGGGTTTAAAGTCTACATAAAAATCGTTTACAATCTACGTTCAATATGATAAGTTGAAAACAGTTTATTCCTCGGTAGCTCAGTGGTAGAGCAGTTGGCTGTTAACCAATTGGTCGCTGGTTCGAATCCGGCCCGGGGAGCACTATTTTATACAATCTGTACATTCCACTTTTAGCCCAGAATTCACTACCTTTTCTCTGTCTCTTAAACAGACAAAATCTGTGAAGTTATATAGCTTTAAAGCCTTTACTGTCAAAATGCAAAGACGTCTGTACCTCACTTAGCTTGCTATCCGGCTCCTCTCCTATTTTTCTTTTATTACATCTCTTTTTTAATGAAGGCAGGACATTTTCAGGCAACGTGTTATCAATACTGCAATAATTAAAAATAAGTGAAGTAAGACGTATCAAAATTCCACTCGCCAAAGTCTGTGCACCTCTGTAATTAATGCTGTTATCATATACTTTAAGTGTAATAAGATTTGTAAGATTTCCACTTGCTAAAGCTTTCGCACCTCTATCGCCAATTTTATTATCATATAATTTAAGCTCAGTAAGACTTGTAAGATTTCCACTTGCTAAAGCCTCTACACCCTCATCATCGATTCCGTTTCCTCCTAAATCAAGCGAAGTAAGATTTATAAGATTACCGCTTGCTAAAATCTTCACACCTTCTGTACCAATACAACAGCAACTTAGATCAAGTGAAGTAAGATGAGAAAGCTGAGCTAATTCTTTTATAACCTCATAATTAATTTTTGAACATCGTAAAATAAGCTTTGTAATGTGTGTGTTATTTTTTAAAAAGTTTACGAACTTGTTTGTATTAACTATAGCGCCTGATGTTGCTAAAGTATTACCTTTTATATATTGGCTAGAGCTCATTTAACCTCACTATTAAAGCTATGCAAGTGTTTTAGTAAACACTTCAGCAACTGTCAATCACTTTAATAAAATATTTTATGAAAAACTTCATATACCATTGCCTCCAAGCAGCTTTTTCTATCTCTTATTTTAACACAAAAGTTGTGAGAAGAGTTTGTTTTTGGTACCATTGAGGGTTTCGATGTTAACTTTTATATGAACTTTAAATCAGTCGTTTTATGTATACTAGATGGCTGGGGTAATGGAATAGAAAATAGTAAATACAACGCTATTAGCAATGCAAACCCACCCTGTTGGCAATATATTAGCTCTCATTATCCAAAGTGCAGTTTATCTGCCTGTGGAACTGATGTTGGATTACCAGAAGGCCAAATAGGCAATTCAGAAGTTGGCCATATGAATATTGGCAGTGGTAGAGTGGTGATGCAAAGCCTTCAGCGTATTAATCAAGAAATCGAAACGATAGAAAATAATGCAAATCTACAGAATTTTATTAATGATCTAAAAAGTAAGAATGGCATATGCCATATAATGGGATTGATATCAGATGGCGGTGTTCATTCGCATCAAAAGCATATTTCGATTTTAGCAAATAAAATATCACAGTATAGAATCAAAGTTGTAATACACGCATTTTTAGATGGCAGAGACACACTGTCAAATTCAGGGAAAAGATGCATTCAAGAATTTACAGAAAGCATAAAGGAAAATGATATAAGAATCGCCACTGTCTCTGGGCGTTATTATGCTATGGACCGTGATAATAGGTGGGAAAGAACAATTGAAGCTTATGAAGCCATCGCATTTGCAAAGGCGCCTCGTTATGATGATGCAGTATCGTTTATTGATGAAAATTATCAAAACAATATAACCGATGAATTTATCAGGCCCGCAGTAATAGGCGATTATCAAGGTATAAAACCAGAAGATGGATTGCTATTAGCTAACTTTCGTGCTGATCGAATGATACAATTGGCAAGTATTTTACTTGGTAAAGCAGACTATAATGAAGTCATAAAATTCTCTTCAATTTTAAGTATGATGAAATATAAAGAAGATCTTCATATTCCTTACATTTTTTCTCCTGAGTCTTTTGCTAATACTCTAGGACAGATAATAGAAGATAATAAATTACGGCAACTACGCATCGCCGAAACTGAGAAATATGCTCATGTGACTTTCTTCTTCAATTGCGGAAGAGAAGAACCTTTTCCTGGCGAAGAAAGAATACTCATCCCTTCACCAAAAGTTAAAACTTATGATTTGCAGCCTAAAATGTCAGCCTTTGAGCTCACAGAAAAGCTTGTGAAAAAAATTCATTCTCAGGAATTTGCACTGATAGTTGTAAACTACGCTAATCCTGATATGGTAGGACACACAGGTGATATAAAAGCAGCTGAGAAAGCAGTACTTGCTGTAGACGATTGCCTTGCAAAAGTGCTGAGTGCTGCTGAAGAAGTTGGTAACACCGCACTCATTATTACAGCAGACCATGGTAATGTGGAATGTATGTTCGATGAAGAAAATAACACACCTCACACAGCACACACTCTAAATAAAGTTCCATTCATTATATCTTATGACAATTTAAAACTAAGAGATGGAAGATTATCTGATATTGCTCCTACTATTTTACAGCTACTTGGACTCAAAAAGCCAAATGAAATGACAGGTAGTTCGTTGATTGTGTAATAAATAGGCTTTCTGCATTGCAAGGAAATAGTACATCAACCGCCGATGTCATCCCAGTACTGGGATCCAGTTAAATTTATGAGTATAAAAGTAATCGATGTTTTTATGATCATGAAAAACCAGTATCAAGCACTGAAATGATAAGATAAAGGCTACTTAAATGACAAGAAAGGAAGCACCAGAAAGAAATAGGTGTCATGCCAGTGCCCAGACACTGGCATCCAGTTAAATTTACGGAGTATAATGGATTCCAGCGTCACGCGCTGGAATGACAACAAAGAAGCGACTTAATATCCATACCATACTACTTGGGTAATACCAAATAGATACAGTCTAACTCACTTTTAAATTTTTCGCTGTTAGTACTAATGATTCATCAAAGAAGCTATTAATATCACCAATACTATCTATATTTTTCACACTGATAGATTGGTCAATCCTCTTAACTAGATTAGATAGAACTTTGTTAGGCCCAATTTCAACAAATTTATTAGTGCCACGGTTTATCATATGTAAAACCATCTCTCTCCACCTCACTCTGCTTACAACTTGCTCAGCGAGCAAAGCTCTTATAATTTCTGGATCACTTTCCTCTTTAGCTGCAACATTTGACACAAAAGGAATCGAAGGGCGAGTTATGTTGATGCTTTTTAAAAATTCCAGAAGTTTTTCATCAGCAGGTTTCATAAAAGATGAATGAAAAGGCCCACTAACTTGTAATTTTATCATTTTCTTGACACTTGAGTTTTTGAATAAATCAGGTAAGACCTCAAGAGCCTCTGCAGTACCACTCACCACTACCTGCCCACCACCATTATCATTTGCAATTTCACAATCAATTTGAGCTGATTTTAATATACCTTCTACTTCACTTATTTCTGCTCCAAGTAGAGCAAACATTCCACCTTTGCATTTTAGTGAAGCTTCATGCATTGCTTCGCTACGAACTTTTAGCAATTTGACTGCAGACTCAAGCGTCAATGCCTCTGCAGCACATAGCGCTGTATACTCACCAACTGAATGCCCACAAACATATTGAACATTGTAAAGAGATTTACCAAATACGTGCTTCATAACACGTAGCGTTGCAATTGACACTGCCATTATAGCTGGCTGAGCGTTTTCCGTGATGGTTAATTTCTCAATAGGGCCATTGAAAATCAAATGAGACAACTTTCTACCCAATATGTCATCTACTTCATCAAATACGTTCCTTGCAACTGAAAATTCATCATATAAGCTCTTTCCCATTCCTACAAATTGAGAGCCCTGACCAGGAAAAGCAAAAATCATAAAAAATTTTTCATTCTTCATTGAGAATACTACTTTATTTATTTTTTGTCAATATTTCACAATAATGATTGACCAAATGAACCAGATTCACTAAAATCTTAGCTGGTAAGAAATTTGTAAGAACAATGGCAGAAATCGATTATCACAAAGTTACTATAGTTATGACAGGTGGTCAAGAGTTTGAAACCTATTCCACTTATGGAAAAGAAGGTCAAAGAATAAAACTTGATAGAGATCCTCTTACTCACCCTGCATGGACTGGAAGCTTGACAAGCGGTTCAGGAGAGAAGGATAGTAAGATAGCTAAGTTTAATGATAAATACGGGAGTCTTTTTTAGTTCCTCCCCTCTTTATTTAACATGTATAAATATAAAAATGTAGGCTACATTGCTTCTTCGCTACCCAAGTCTCAAGAAGTATCTAAACTACTACAGGAGCTTAATTTTATCAATATAGCAGAAGCAAGTAATCCTGAAATTGATCTGCTGATAGTTGTTGGCGGCGATGGTTTTATGCTACGCACCCTGCACAAATACGTTATAGGAAATAAAGGTATACATGTGTATGGAATAAATACCGGTAATGTCGGATTTTTGATGAATAAATGCTGTAGCCGCGATGAAGATCTAATTAATCATATAGAACATGCAGTTCCGACTCAGTTAACTTTACTAAAAATGGAAGCCACAGACATAAGTGGCAAAAAACACCATTACATCGCAGTAAATGAAGTGTATGTCTTCAGAAATGCAAATCAAATAGTAGAGATGAATATTACCATTAATGATAAGCTAAAAGTAGAAAAATTCAGAGGGGATGGCATAATATTGTCTACTCCCACAGGTAGCACTGCATATAACTTCTCTGCCGGTGGGCCAATATTACCACTTAATTCAAATTTATTTGCACTTACTTCCATAAATAGTTACTACCCAAGGCATTGGAATGGGGCGCTGATCTCAAATGATACAATAGTGCAAATTGATATCAACGACGTGGAAAATCGTCCAGCACTTGTAGTATCAGATTACAAGGAATTTCCTGATATATCGCAGATAAAAATGCAGAAAGATCACGAAAACACAGTCACTCTGCTTTTTGATAAAGATTGCTCATTAGACGAGAGGATTTTTGATAAGCAATTTTTATACTAAACTCTTCATATTTATCTTTAAATTAGTATTTACCATATCTTAGTAAATACAGAGTAATTAATGTAACATTGTAATTAATTTTGGAGCAAATATGCCTGGGAATGAACAAAACGTCACACTGCTTTCTCATACAGCAGTGAGTGAAAATAGTAAAGCAACTTCACCAACACCAGCTCCCAGAACAAGTACTCCAAAACAAGATGGCAAAAACACAAATCCATTTGAAGAAGCAGAAGAAGCTACCTCGAATAAGCCATCACCTATTCTACCAACTAATCAAGTTTCACAACTTGATGAAACACCCCCTCCTGTTCCGCCAAAACATCAAGCTTTACTAGATAGAAATTCACCTGATACTATAGTACCACGAACCTCTTCTTCTCAAGGAGAAGATGAGCCAACTCATGCTTATGTATCAGAAATATTATCTTCAAAAGATTCGCTTAGTAATCCATTAGAAGAATCTCCTTATGCAAAGTTGAATTTATCTACTTTAAACGGATCAGCTGACAGTAAACCAGAAAAACCTGCTTATGCAGTTATAGATAAAAGTAAAAAAATTCCCAAAAAGAGTCCTGATAATCAAACAGATAGTCAACATCCAACTCTAAGCAGATCAGTTTCACAAGAAACAGTATTTGATAACCCTGACGATCTTGATCTCGATAAAACAACATCATGGTTAAAAAGAGGATTAAGTAGAAATACATCTTCAAGTTTTCCGCCATCATATAAGACAGATGGCTCTGAACAGCCTTTAATTTCAAATAGTAAATCTGATATGGACAGCGATATAATTTTAAAGAACAAAAAAATAAACAGAGTCTTGCCAAGAGCGCAATATGCCATACAGCAGAAAGGCGTTGTAATTTTTGGTGCGGCCGCTATCGTGCTTGGCACATCTACAGCTTTAGTATATTTACAAGATAAGGCAAAATTTATTACGTTCTTTACAAACAGTCCACTCTATACCGTCGTACCGATTATTGCAGTTGCTTCATTGTTTGCAATTAGCCCAATGCTGCTTGGAATAAAACAGTTTGTAAATACCAAAGAATATCAAACTCAAGAAAAAAATGCAGATGAAGTTTTAGACAATGTTTTGAGACACCAGCCAGAAGATAAAGTTATAAAGTCTGTAAGGCTGGAATATAGCAATGGCACTCATTCAAATTTTGTATTTAATGCTTGGGAATCTAAAAAAGGCTTCGTCAATATTGATGAAAAAGTAATCAGTAAAACTAATAAAATAGAGTCCGTAATTAATAATAGGCCACTATTTACTGCATTATTAACTGGTGTAGTTGCTGCAAATATAGCGCTCCCTTTATTGCTTTATGCAGAAGGTGGTGTTAATAATATACAAAAATTTTACCAAAACCCTTTGACCAATAATATAAGATTATTACCACTTATAGGCTTAGGTATATTTGCATTACTAGCTGTATGTCTTGGCGTGCATTACTATAGAAAAACAAATTGCACTAATCTTGTATATTCTGAAGAAACGATTGATCCTAAAAATGTTAATGGGAAATTCATTGAGGAAATAAAACGAGAAAGAACAAATGTTCTTGGAGAAAATCATAGTAAAGACGCTAAACGCAGCAGTTTAACGCTTGAGCAGGTTGTAGTTCAATCTCACAATTATAAGGATGCTATCTATAGTATAGATGGATGAAATAAATCTCCTACAATGTCCATTGATTGGAATTTTTATACTTGCTAAGGCCTCGCTATTTGAGTACCTTAAGCTAAAGGGGTTTGTTTATGAAAAAAGTTTTAGTATTTATACCTTTAGTAGCAGCTATATTGATAGTCGTTAATTTTTTATATAAAAATAGCGGAATTGATGATTCACAAGTAGTAAACGTTTATTCATCACGTAAAGAAGAATTAGTACATAGTTTATTTGATGAATTTACAAAAAATACCGGTATCAAGGTACGTTATATCATTGACGATTATTCTCAATTGCTTTCACGCATGGAAAATGGTGGTGAAGCTGATTTGTTTTTAACTGCAGATGCGGTGAATTTGATTTTAGCCAAAAAAAGAGGGCTCTTATCTCGAGTGGATTCAGAAACTCTAAAAAATGCCATACCTGCAAAATTTAGAGATAATGAAGATTATTGGTTTGGTCTCACAAAAAGAGCTAGAATATTGGTTTACAATAAAGAATCAGTAGATCCTAAGGAATTAAGTACCTATGAAGATTTAGCGAATGAAAAATGGAAAGGGAAAATATTAGTACGCTCTTCCACAAGTCCATATAACCGATCATTGATCGCTTTTATGATTGCAAAAAATGGTTTTGAAAAAACAAAAGAATGGGTGAGTGGAATTGTAAGCAACATGGCAAGAAAACCAAGCGGTGGTGACACAGATCAAATTTATGCTGTAGCCGCTGGTGAAGGCAATGTTGCAATAGTAAATAGCTACTACTTTGCAAGAATCCTTTCATCAGAAAATAAAAAGAATATCACAGAAAAGTTAGAAGCTTTCTTTCCTAATGATGGTGTAATGGTGAATATTAGTGGTGCAGCAGTAACAAAAAACGCAAAACACAGAGAAAATGCCATAGCTTTATTGGAGTTTTTTGTAAGCAAACAGGCTCAAGAGCTATATGCTAAAAAAAATCAAGAATATCCCATTGTTGAAGGTATTGAAACTTCTGATGTGTTAAAATCTTGGGGAAATTACCTACAAAGTACTCTGCCTATAAGTGAGCTTGAGAAGCATCTCTTTGAGGCTGTTATGATAGCAGATGAATATAAGTGGAAATAAAATTTTATAGCTTCCTTCTACTTTACTTTACAGTTGTGTAATTGAAATTAAGAAAGTAGAATAAGCTCAAAAAAGGAGCTATGGACAAGAGAAGGAATTTATTAAATATCTCAGACCTCACGATCGGTGATGTAGAAAATATAACTAAATTAGCCAACCAATACCTTGAAGAAAAAGTTGAAAATAGTCATGTTCTGAAAAATAAAATAGTCATAAACCTATTCTTTGAAGATTCAACACGCACGCTCGCATCTTTTGAAATAGCAGCAAAAAGCCTTGGAGCAAATGTTATAACTTTACCAATAAAATCTTCTTCTATTAACAAAGGGGAAGATCTAAAAGATATGATAAAAACACTAAATGCAATGAATCCTGACTATATGATAATCAGGCATAAAAGTAGTGGTATTATTAATACATTGGCAAAGCATGTCAACTGCTCGCTAATCAACGCAGGCGATGGAAGCAGTGAACACCCAACTCAAGCTCTTGCAGATTATCTTGTAATTATCAATCATAAAAAGCAAATAAAAAACCTCAAAGTTGTGATATGTGGAGATATTTTGCACAGTAGAGTTGCAAGATCAAATATAAGATTGCTAAAAATGTTTGGAGCAAAAATAAGCTTGGTTGCTCCACCAACTTTGATTTGTAAGCATTTTTCTGAAGTAGATTCACTTCATTATTCATTAACTGAAGGTATAAAGGATGCTGACGTAATTATGCTTTTAAGATTGCAAAAAGAACGCATGAATAATAGTTCTTCAGAAAAAGAATATTTTTATTTGTATGGACTTGATGCACAAAAACTATCGTACGCAAAACCCGATGCAATTGTTATGCACCCAGGACCAATAAATAGAGGTATCGAAATTAGCAATGATATAGCAGATTGTGTTATTTTACAGCAAGTAAAGTTTGGATTAGCAACGCGTAAGGCAGTACTGCACTATTTAATTAATGTTTAACTTTAATTAATTTTAAGGAATTTTAGACATAATGATCCTCCTATAAAAAACGATTTAGAAAAATATAACACACCTCATGATAGAAATTAAGTATGCACTAAAGTAGACTGTGCTATATTTTTTTATTGAGAGATTAGTTGAAAAGCCTGCAGACTTGAATAAGGTGAACTTCGAGTCTAAAATGCCCTCATTCTTACTAAGAAGAATCAAACTACCAAATGTGTCAAGTAATTTTTTGCATTTATTTACAATTAAGAACATTTATTTGCAAAAAATACTATAAATATAAAATGATAGATGTCATAAAAGTAGCCAGCACTGGCATCCAGTTAAATTTGTGAGTTAAAAGTTATGCTAAAATATAACGTTTCTAATGATGATAGAAAATGGATCCCAGTGTCGGAGCACTGGGATGACATTGTTTAGTACGCAAATTGCCACAATGTTCATACAGCTGTATACTGATTTCTTTAATGTCCGTACAGTTGTATGTCAGCTACTCGAATGACAATTTCAGATAAAACCTAGATAAAAGAGAAAAATAAATTTTTACATAATCATACTTGTACAATAACTAAAGCACTTTTTACTGTAGATTAATCATTTGATTATAGTATCATTTTAATTAAGCCTATATTTGCAATGTTTATGAAATATAAAGCATTCTTCATACTATTAATTGTTATATCTAACCTGCTTGCTGCAGAACGGCCTGAAGAAAATAAAAATGAAAGCAGTATAAATCAAGAAGACGTATCGAAAAGCAACACTGATGCTGAAAAAACTTCTCCGCTTCTGAGCGAACTCAAAGAAAGCACAGACCCAACAAATGTAATCAATGAAGAAGTACCTTCAAGTAATCAAACAAACCTACAGTCTGAAGAGGAGACTAATATAAAAGATACCGAATTTTCAATAAGTCCTTTATTAGAAGAAAAAAAAGAAGAACCTGAAGAGAAGAAAATCAGTTACAATAATCAAACAAACCTACAGCCTGAAGAGGAGATTAGCAAAAAAGACACCGAACTTTCAACAAGCCAATTAACAGAGAAAAAGAAAGAAGAACAGCCTGACAATATAACACCTGTGAACAAAGAAAATGAAGAAAGCGAAAAATGGACAAAGCTAAACAAAGAAATAAAAAAACATAAAAGCAAGTCTATATATAAAAGACAATATGATAGCCTAAATGAGCACCTTCCTAAAACTATATTTACTGATGATTACAGTAAGCAATTTTTTTACTGCATCAAGAAGGGCAACTTAATTTGTCTAAGAGGAGTAATAAATAAGCTAGAAAAAATTGGATTAACAATTCAAGAAATACTAAGATTTAGAAATAAATTGGGTGATACTCCTCTAATTTATGCAGTGAAACAAGGTCAAATAGACACAGTTCGCTTTCTCTTATTACAAGGTGCTGATCCTAGAGTAGTTGATAATAATCTTAGGTCTCCTATTGAAATAGCAATCGAAAGGAAGCAGATCAACATAATAAACGCAATTGCTGAAATGATGCCATACCTTTTAGAGGATAAAGAAATAAACAATGAAGAAGACTCAGAGATGTATAACTTTGCTATAAAAACAAAAGAAAGTACCTGCGATGCAAAAGATAATTAGACTTTTGATATTAATTTTAGTTGGTCATTTATGCTATGGAGATGATGCAATCAATGATTTTTTAAGTGCTCTGCACGATGTAAAATACGTATCTTACAATACAAAAGATTTTGCTAAATTTTTAGTACAGTGTAATAAAGCCAGCATACCACAAGATTTTAAGAAAGGTTTTGGTCCTAATTTAAATGGTGCTAATTTTAGTCAATTGTATTTAAGCAAATCTATTTTTGATGGAGTAAGTTTAATTGGTGCCGATTTTTCTAACACCGATTTATCAGATGTGTCTTTTATCGATGTTGATTTACGTGGTGCCAATTTTTCCAATGCTAATTTACATGGCGTTAAAATAAAAGGCACAAATTTAAGTTTTTCAAAATTTGCTTCTACAAATTTAACAGATATCATATTTGATCAGTCTAATATCAGTTATGCTGACTTTATCAATTCTAATCTCAACAAAGTAAGTATGCGTAATATAATTGGTTTGCATACCAAATTTTTGAATGTAAAAATGAATTTCTCCGATCTATTAAACTCGAATGCTAGCTACATAAATTTTAGTGATAGTGAAATAAACGATACTGTTATGCAGAAGAATAATTTCGACAATGCAAGTTTCTTTGGAGTGGCTGCACACAAGCTCAAGATACAATTTTCTTCACTAAAAAATGCTAATATATACGGTGCTGAAATAAAAAAATCGGATTTTACAGGTAGCAATCTTTCAAGCGCTTATCTTAACTCTTCCATTATAGTTGATAGTAACTTTGAAAAAGCCAATTTAAGCAATTCACAAATTTCCTATGTGAAAGGGGATAATTCAAACTTCATTAAATCTATACTAAATGGTTCGAAGATAAAACATGCATATGTTTTCGAAGCAGACCTTCAGGATGCTGATTTATCTAATATTGATTTTAGTTTTAGTGAATTGTATAAAGTTAATACCTATGATGCTAACATTTGTCATGGAAAGTTTCATAATACTAAAGTTGTGAATTCTGACATGAGTGGTTCGTTCTTTGATCATTCATTGTTTACCTCTGCAAAAATAGAAGATTCAGATCTTTCTAGAACTTCAATTCATAAGACAAAAATTAAAGACTCTCAAATTTATAATAGTACTCTTTCCCACCATAATATGGATTCGAGTGAGATAGAAAATTCAATATTCTTCAAATTATTAGCTGATAATTCGAGCTGGTCTAACTTAAAAGTCACTAATTCAAATTTTATTAAAAGTGATTTCAAATCCTCTGTGTTTTATGATAATACCTTTAGAAAGACTAGTTTTTTTCTTAGCAATTTGAGTGATTCGACAATAAGTGATATGTCTTTTCTCTCTTCAAGCATATATAAAAGTTCAATTGCTGATATTCATTTAACAGATTGCAAATTTGATAATTCAATTTTGATTGACAATCAAGGACAGACAAAAATTACAAATCTAGAGAATGCCATAACTTCGATTAAGGATCTGCAAGAGAAAATATCGCAGGGCAAAAAATTTGATGTAAATTATTCTTACTTTGAGTTTAAGGGTATGAATTTAGAAAATGCTAATTTTGCTAATTCAATATTAAGTAGAGCAAAGTTTGTAAACGTTAATTTGAATAAGGCAAATCTTGAAAAAGCTGATTTACGTTATACTATTTTTGATAATTCCTCTCTTGTTGATGCTAATTTATCAAATTCTAATTTAGAAGGCTCTAGCCTTTTAAACTTTGACTCAAAAAAAAATACAAAGTCTTAAAAAACTCTATAATGTACTTGTTAAATAAAGAAAAATGACCGTAAAAAATGAGGGCATACTACTGATTCTATCCTCTCCTTCTGGAGCTGGAAAAACTACTATATCAGAAAAATTACTTGAGCAATCAACCGATTTAGTTATGTCTGTTTCTATGACTACACGCAAACCTCGTTCCGGTGAAGTAAATGGAAAAGACTATTTTTTCGTTACTGAAGAAAAGTTTCATGAACTATGTAAGGCTGGTCAAATGCTTGAATATGCTAAAGTTTTTGAGAATTTTTACGGTATACCAAAAGATTTTATAGAACAAAACCTGAGCAGTGGCATAAGTGTTTTACTGAATATAGATTGGCAAGGAGCATTTCATTTATTTGAAATCTTAAGAGAAAAAGTTGTAAGTGTTTTTATACTACCTCCCTCAATGGAAGAGCTTAGACTGCGTCTGCAAAGGCGTAATAGTGATGATGAAATTGAAATAGAGCGTAGATTAGCCGAAGCGCAAAAAGAGATAAGTAAAAGTAATAAATATGATTACGTCATAGTTAATGATGATCTTGATAAAAGCGTAGAAGAGATAAAATCAATACTAAGTAAAGGAATGCTTAAAAAATTAGAAGAAAAATCAAGTTTGAAAGATCTATAAAAATATTTGTTTATCTCTTTTAGCAGCACTCATGCTTCACAGTTTAGCCACATTTATTATTTTTTAAGATAAAATAGTTAAAATAGTAGACAAGTGCTAAAGTGGGGATTTGATTATGACAACAGATTTTCTAGTAGAAACTAGCTTTCCACCTATATTTCGATAACATCTAACTCAATTTAAAAGTCCAATTCAATAGGTTGTTAGTTGAAACGCTAACGCCAAGTAGCTTTAATATTGAGGTTTTAGTATGGGTATAGATCTAAGTGTATTAGTTACTAAAGACAAGCAATTGTATGAAACTATAGAGAGAAAGGTAAAAAAAGAAAAACATAAGCATGAAAAACCAAGAGGTCGAGATGGAACACTTAAGGAATGCAAAAGGTTACTTAAGGAAGGTGCTAGCCCTGAAGTATTAATTAAATTAGAAGCATCGCTTAGAGAACAGGAAAAATATTATAGGTATTATATCCAGTGCTTCCTTCCAGTGCTAGGTGAAGTAGTAGAACGATCAAAAAAAATATCAAATGAAACAAAAGAGCAAGTAATTTCTGAAATCACTAAAAGTTGTTTGAGTAGGTACAATGAACAAGACAGTGGCTACGGTAGCGATTTTGAAGATGAAATGAACGGAATATCAGATTCTGATAGCGATTTTGAAGATGAAATAAACGGAATATCGGATTCTGATAATGACGTTCAATTACTAAATGCAATCCAAAATGGAAACAACAGGAAATTTAGAAAATATCTAAAAGATTGCACAAGTGTCAGTGGCATAACAGATGAAAAAGGAAATAATATTTTACACCTTATTACATCGCTCGAAAAGAAACAAAAGCTTAAGTTTCTAGATACCTTGATAAAAATAGCTAACGAGAAAAATTTAGTACAACTTGTTGATAGCGAAAATCAAGAAGGAAAGACTCCTTTTCAGGTAGCACTAATTAACAAGATAATAAAAGGGAAACATGAGTCTAATACAGTTAGAAGTAGCGATAATACACTTAAGTTTCTTGCAAAATTGTTAAAGTATGGAGCCAAGCTAAGCTTACCTACAGAGGATTTAGAAAAATTATCTAAAAAGCAAAATGAATACTATCTTAAATTTTTAGAGAAATTGGCTGAGCGAAAACCAGAAATAAAAACAAAAGTTGAAGAAGTTATAGCCCATACCATAAATACTCCAGATAGTAATGATAATTATCAATTACATTTAGCAATTAAAAATAAAGATGAGAAATCCTTTAAGGAGTTATTGCAAAAAGGAGCAGATATTAGCCTGAAAGATACAGATGGTAATAATGCTTTACATCTAATAGTTTTAGAATTAAAGCAAAAACGAAAGTTTGAATTTTCAAATATAATATTAAATGTAAGTAAGGAGGAAGAAAAAGAGTATCTTAAAGCACAGTTTAAAAAAGCTATAAATGCTGAAAATACAGCAAAACAAACACCTCTTTATTATTTATTCCAGCATATAAAAGAAAAAAATGAAGATCGATCATGTACAGATAAAAAATTTGAAAAAACAAATAGATATAAAGCCTTAGAGTTATTTCTCCAAAATGGCGCTGATATTACTGCTCAAGACAAAGAGGGTAATAATGCTTTGCACTATATTGCTTCGCTAAAAGGAGAACAAAAGGTTGCATGTTTGGAGTTGATTTCCAGTTTAGTAAAAGAAAAAGAAATATCTGAAGATCAGTTAGGTAAGGTCATAAAGGCCATTAACGAAGAAGGACGAACACCGCTACAAGTATCACTAACAAAAAAAGCAGAAAAAGGCAACCACCTTTCGCAAGTGAAAACAATTTTTGATCTAGGGAAAAAGTACGACAATACAACAAAGTTTTGTGCAAAGCTGCTAGAAATAGGTGCTGATTCCCGTTCTCTGAAACTAAAAGATCGAGAATTTCATACTGAAAAATATTATTGCACTTTACGTAATTTAGAAAATTACTCAAAAACTCCACAAGAAGGAAAGGTAAAAGCTAAAGAACTAAGGAAAAAACTTGAAAAAAAATATAACGTTAGAACTTTTTCAAAAAAATGTCAGCATATTCTACACAAAACAGGAGATGGCCTCAAAGCTGCATGGAAATGCATTGATCCTGGCAGAAGAGCTAGCATATTGTTAGCAATTACAGTAGCAACTACTATTATTACGATGGTAACACTTTCTTGCTTCCAAGGACAAATTGCAATTGGAGCAGCGTTACCCATCATAGCTATAACGGGCACGGTCTGTCTGATAGTCACTTTGGGACTTAGCGGCATTAGGAAACATGTTAAAGAATTAACCAACGATCAGCAAACCAGTAAAGATAATCTCCAAACTGCAACACAACCTGAAAATGTTACTGAACAACAAAATTTAGCTAACAACTCAGCAGAGCAAGAAGTACAAAGATCGTCAAATCAATCGGAGCATACAGAAAGCCCAGCTACTCAAATGAGCTATGTATCAATACTACGTCAATTTATAAATAAACCAGATGGGTTAACTAATAAATTCTCTTTTCCGGGGCGATGAAATCAATCTCATCGCTCAGAGTTTTTTCAGCAACTTTTTTATAGTCAATTTCTACACTAACTTGGCTTTTCTCTTCTTTAAGCCATGCTATAGTATGCTTCATCCAGTTTTTATCATCACGTTCAGGGAAATCTTCACGAGCATGAGCACCCCTGCTTTCCTCGCGATTAGCTGCGCATTCCATGGTAATAACTGCTTGTGGAATCATATTGGCAAGCTCCAGCGCTTCAACCAAATCACTATTCCATATCATACTGCGATCTTCAACTGCAATGTTAGGCATCATTTTTGCTACTTCTTTTATAGCTTTTTTACCTTCCTCTAAAACTTCAGCAACACGGAATACCGATGCATATTTCTGCATAGTGTGCTGCATTTCACTTCGTATTTTTGCTACTTTGAACTCTCCAGAAGCAAATCGCATTTTATTAAATCTATCTACTATCAAGTCTGTGCAGTCTGAATGCAATTTTTTATGTGGTGTATCAGGTTTCAATTTTTCTTTTGCCCTAAGCGCGGCAGCTCTACCAAAAACCACAAGATCAAGAAGCGAGTTGGAACCTAGTCGATTTGCACCATGTACAGAAACACATGCTGCCTCTCCTATTGCAAATAATCCTTCTACCACTTCTTCTTTACCTTTTTGCAACGTGATCACTTCCCCATGATAGTTGGTTGGAATACCTCCCATGTTATAGTGAACAGTTGGAATAACAGGTATCGGATCTTTAGTAACATCAACTCCTGCAAAGGTCTTTGCTGTTTCACTAATACCTGGCAATCTGAGCTTTATTACTTCCGGATCAAGATGGGCTATATTCAAGTACATGTGATCTTTCTTTGGCCCAACTCCCCTTCCCTCTCTAATTTCAATTGTCATTGCTCGACTTACTACATCACGAGAAGCCAAATCTTTTGCCTTTGGCGCATAACGTTCCATAAACTTCTCACCCTGAGAATTAACGAGGTACCCACCTTCACCGCGGCATCCTTCCGTCATCAAGCACCCTGAGCCATATATTCCTGTTGGATGAAATTGCACAAATTCCATATCTTCAAGTGGCAACCCAGCTCTCACCACCATGCCATTACCATCACCTGTGCAGGTGTGTGCACTTGTTGCAGAAAAATAAACACGTCCATAACCACCTGTTGCTATTACCACAGAATGTGCACGAAATCTATGCAACGTACCATCACACAGCGACCAAGCTATCACCCCACAGCATGTCCCTTTGTCCATAATCAAATCGATTACAAAATATTCAACAAAAAATTCAGCGTTAAATTTAAGACATTGCTGATATAGAGTATGAAGAATTGCATGCCCAGTTTTATCTGCTGCTGCACAAGTACGCTGAGCCGATTTTCCTTTACCAAAGTGAGTTGTCATTCCACCAAAGGCACGCTGATATATTTTTCCATCTTCCGTACGAGAAAAGGGTACACCAAAATTTTCAAGTTCAATCACAGCTTTTGCAGCATTTTTACACATATACTCTATTGCATCTTGATCGCCAAGCCAGTCTGAACCTTTTATTGTATCATATGCATGCCAGCGCCAGTCATCTTCAGCAATATTACTCAAAGCTGCACTAATTCCTCCTTGCGCTGCAACTGTATGACTTCGTGTAGGGAAAATTTTAGAAATGCAGGCAACTGAAAAATTAGTTGCAGCCATTCCAAGTGTTGCTCTAAGCCCCGCTCCTCCTGCACCTACTATTACCACATCATATTCATGTTCTATGATTTCGTATTCTGACTTATCCATATTCACTTATTTTATCATTACAGGCTTATAGTAGCACATAATAGGAAAAATCTATACTAGTTTTCCAAATGTAAGCTTCTGAAACAAACCTATAGTAAATAATGTCATAACAACCATAGGGTGTTATGAAAGTAGCTGACACTGGAATCCGACTTCTATTATACCAAACCGTTTGATATGCTTATCCACAATCAAAATTCCTGGATCCCAGTGTCTGAGCACTGGGATAACACTATCATAGAGGAGTAAGTGTAGTTACTTGCATAACATTGATGACTTATGCCTATTTAATTAGATCTAAAATTAGATAGAAAAAGGTAATCTTGATAAAACTCATTTACAACAAGTTCTCTCGCACTTGAATTTTCCGTTTGCACTTTTTTGTATCCTAATTTATGGCTTATTGAATCTTTATATGCACTAACTGCTTTATATATCTTACTTACCTCTCCTGGAAAGATACCACCAACAATTATAACGCATAACCCTGCAACTGTTGCAAAAGCTAGAGTTAAACTTTGCCTCCAGTTAGCTTTTTTTTCTTGTATACTAGCAGGGCACAATTCACTTGACATTTCTTTTAGATACTCGTGCCACATGTGATTGCAGTTTGTACATTTCACTTTTCTTCCAGATTCACCTATTTGCCCACGAGATATTAAGTAAGTTTTAGTACAATTATGACATTGTATTTTCATAGTGCTTACGTATAAAATAATATAAACTTGATGTCAATATGTATATAATAAATGAAAAATTTGCAACTAAAAAATTACAAGATGAGATAGAAAATATTTGGAAAGATAAAGAAAAACTTAACGACTATAATCTAAAACACGAAGCAAGATTAATAATCAAAGAGGTAATTGAGTTACTTGACAGTGGTAAAATTAGAGTAGCAGAAAAGCTATCAAGTGGAGAATGGATAGTACATAAGTGGATAAAGCAGTCAATATTATTACATTTTCTCACTGAGGAAAGCAAAATAATAGACAATACCAATTGCTGGTTTGACAAAATTGGTAGCAAGTTTAGTGAATGGAATGAGGAAAAATTTTACCAGTCAAAAATTAGAGCAGTCCCTGGATGTTTTGTCCGCCAATCTGCTTACATAGGTAAAAATGTTGTTCTAATGCCAAGCTTTATCAACGTTGGTGCATACATTGATTCTGGTACAATGATAGACACTTGGTCAACAGTTGGTAGTTGTGCACAAATAGGAAAAAATTGCCATATTTCCGGTGGAGTGGGAATAGGCGGAGTTCTCGAGCCTATTCAAGCTTCTCCAGTCATTATAGAAGATAATTGCTTCATTGGAGCGCGCAGTGAGGTAGCCGAAGGTGTCATAATAAGAGAAGGATCAGTTCTTGGCATGGGTGTGTTTATTGGAGCATCAACAAAAATTATTGACAGAGAAACAAGCAAGATATTTTATGGTGAAGTACCACCTTACTCTGTAGTTGTACCAGGATCTACTCCACCTAAAAACAACATTTCAACCTATTGCGCAGTTATAGTAAAAAAAGTGGACAAGAAGACAAGATCAAAAACTTCTATAAATGAAATATTGAGAATCTAACTACTTACCGTCACTTTTTTTATCATTATTACTAACTATAGTAATGGCATATGCGCATAATTCTGGAAAAGAGATCCCGTTTTCTTGAGACAGCTTGTATAATTTTTGCAAACTTTCTTTAACTTTATTAGGAATGTTTCCTCCACGCTCCTTTGCAAGCCATGAATCTTGATGGTGAATTGGATGAGTATCACCCTTTGGATTTCCTATATATACTGCAAAAGGTGCATTCTGTCCTTTGAAATCACACTGTACAGTAAATTTTTTTATAGACTCAGCCATTTAAAGACCTCTACTTTTCTTTTTAATCGATTTTATAGCAGGTGGGAGAGATGGTTTTTTGATAAAATCTTGTCTATTGAGCATACTTTCTTTGCCTTCTAAAGCTCGACGAACATCAGCTCTGTTCAATTGTGACTCTTTTGCTACCCTCATTCCATGCTTTACCATAACATTAGCACATGCTAGCACTTTTTTTACTAATTCTAGATCACCATTTAACATTCGAACTAGCGCTTGAAATATTTCTGCTAAAGTCAATCCGTCAGCACTTACAACCTTATTTTCTACAAAATTGATAGCTTCTTTAAATTTATATTCAATACCATCATCTTGAGGTATAAGGGTAACATAATCCGTATCTTGATTGTCCATAACCAAAGCACTACTACTCATATGTCTTTAAACTTATATTATATATATAAATACTCCACTATTTTATAGTATGGCACGCTATAGTTAAATGTTTATTAATAATATGCTCACTTATATACACGAATTAATTGATAAAAGCCAAGGATCAATATCCATCAGTGATTTTATGAACGCTGCTCTATATCATAAAGAGTACGGCTATTACATGAATAAATTACCACTTGGTAAAGATGGTGATTTTATTACTGCACCTGAAATTAGTCAATTATTTGGAGAAACAATCGCAGTTTGGGTAATGCATACATGGGAAAAATTAGGAAAGCCATCAAAATTTTCTCTAGTTGAACTTGGACCAGGTAAAGGAACACTCATTCACGATATAATAAGAGTTACTAAAAAATACAGCTGTTTTTTTAGCTCAATGAACATTCACCTAATTGAAATAAGTCCTCTTTTACAGAAAACACAAAAGGGAAAATTAAAGGGATTAGATATTAACTGGCACACAAATGTCAACAACTTACCAAATCAGCCAACTATTTTTTTTGCAAATGAGTTATTTGATGCTCTTCCAATTGATCAGTTTGTTTATCGTGATGGGCAGTGGTATGAAAATAGAGTGATGAAACAGGATGGCGGTCAGTGTTTGACACTCAAATCCAGAAGAAAAGGATCATGTGTTCCAGCATCATCTATTCAGATAACAAATGGAAAACTTTTTAATGGTGCGGTAGTAGAAGTATGCTTAACTGGAATTGAAATATTAAGAAAGCTTGAGAAGAAGATAGTCAATAATGGAGGAGCTGCTTTGATCATGGATTATGGCTATATATATCCTTCATACAAGAGCACTTTGCAATCGATAAGGCAGCATCAGTATGCTAATTTTCTTGAAAATATTGGTAACAGTGATATTACTGCACTTGTAAACTTTCAAGCGTTAAAAGATTCATTAAAATACTTAAATTGTGAGATTTTAACTCAAAGAGAATTTTTATATTTGTTTGGTATAAAGGAAAGAGCGCAAGCTTTAATGGAAAATGCAAGTAATGAACAGAAGAATAAGATCTTCAGTGAATTTTTAAGGTTAACTGAAAATATGGGTACTCTCTTTAAGGTAATGCTGATTCACCATTTGTAGTCTTGTGTAGTTCTTATGTTAAACATACAAATACTAAAAAATTTACAGAATAAAAAAGGTAAAAGAAACGTATCTGTTCAGCAGAGTAGCAAAATAAGATAGACAGATAAGACTATCATAGGAACAAATAGGTGTCATGAAAGTAGCTAACACTGGCATGACAACAAAAAAGTTACTCAAATGACACCCTTTTGATGCACAATTTTTGGTGCATCACGTACTGATTTTCATCCAAGACGATGTCATGCAAGTAGCTGACACTGGCATCCAGCCTTTTCGCGCAACGTTGTAAAGTGTTTAGTTGAATCCCAGCTGGAATGACACTTGGCTATGCAATAAATCTATTGTCAAAAAAATTACTTCCGCATATTTTGAATCTGATTATAATGACAATTAGAGATATTTTAAGAGCTCAAAATCTATCTTTGTCTGCAGACTTTCAGTTAACTTTTCAATAAAAAACGTAGCGTATCTTTTTCAGCGGTCTGTCATATGTGCGCTGCATTTTTTTCTAATCTTTTTATACAGGAGGATTTTATGTCCAGAATTCCAGATACTTGACCTTTACTTTAGCTAATAACAGGCACCTGTGATTTTTATAAAGAAAGTGTAGGAAAAACTGTTTCCAGGCATAAATTTGCCATGTATACCTAAAAAGTAATTATATTAGCATAATATTCACACTTATATGCCAATATTAATATTCTTTGAATGGAATACGAAATTAATGTTGAAAAAATATGTACCAAAAAATTTATGTGGGATCTATGCCGAAGCTCAAATTGCATGACACCATTTATTTTTATGGTTTTGTCTATTTTATTTTGCCACTCTGCTAAACGGATACATTTAATTCCATTTTTATCGAGCAGATAATTGTCATATATTAGCTTAGTTCTCCTGTTATACTTAAATATAGATCAGCATAGCCCTAATTTTTTTATATACTTTACTTCTTTCTCTATATTTAATAATAGGTTTGAAAATAAATGGTAAACCTATAATTGTTAAGCTTAGAGCTAGGATTGAAAGTACACAAAAGGCTTTGTGTTTATTATTTAGCTCCTTCAAATAAAGTATCAAAAACCTACAAAATTTTTTGTAATTTTCTTCAATATTTTTTTTGCTATGAGCCTTGTTAATAAATATATCTATTGCAGTATAACTGTTACTACACTTAATTGCCCCTTTTTCTATTAACAGCTGAGCTATGTCAAAATAATCCTTTTTAATAGTAAGATGCAGAGGTGTAAAACCTTGTTGATCACAAATATTCATATTGGCTTTTACTGCTAATAACATTCTTACAATTTCTACATGGCCTTTTTTAGCTGCAAGTAGCAGAGGAGTTCTGTTGCATCTAGTTACGGCATTAACGTTTACCTTAAGCTCCAATAAGAACTTAACTGCTTTAGTATCACCATTATAGCTAGCTTTATGTAACCTGGTGTTACCGTTACAATCTTGGTCATCTGCTTCTATTCCCTTTGAAACAAGAAATGTTACCATTTGCCTATTGTTATGCTCAATAGCGCAATCCAGTGCATCAAAACCATGTTTGTTTTTTGTGCAAATAAACTCTTTTAACCTAGCTTTTGCTTGCTTTACAATAAGCTTTACCAGTTGCATTTTGTTGTTATATGCTGCTAGAAAAAGCGTAGTATTATTTTCTGCATCTTTTGCTTCTATGTTTGCACCTTTCTTTATCAGATATTCTATAATCTCTGCTCTACTTTCATAATGTGTAGTACATTGATAAATGGTCAAAAATAAAGGAGTACGAAAGTTGTTATCTTCACATTCAAGATTTGCTCCGCTATCAATTAAAATCTGGACGCTCTTTTTAGAACCGTATAATGAAGCTATGTGAAGAGGAGTATAGCCTTCTTCAGCATCTTTTTCATTAATTTTTGCGCCTTTTGTTATTAAAAAATCCATTAATTCTGTGTCATCTTGTAGTGTAGCAAGGTGAAGTGGAGTAAATCCATTTTTATCTCTAGAATTAATTGTCAGTTGATTAACAAGAAGTTTAGCAATTTTTTTGTGTCCATGCATAATAGCATAATGCAGTGGATTTCTATTTTCGTTGTCCACAACATTAAAGTCAGCTTCGTGCTCTAATAATGATTTTACTCCAACTAAATCGCCTTCTTTTGTAAACTTATGCAAGAGAGTGACTCCGCTTGCATCTTTTGAGTTAATATCAAATCCACTTTCTACCAATTGATGTATGTCTTCCTCACACGCCATACCATTTTAATTAAACCCTTTTCGCATTAACAATACTCCCACTTAATTAAGTTTGAATGAATCTATAAGAGATATATCACAATTTATTGAAGTTACTAAATTCCGATATATTAAAGTCCACAATTTCCTGAATAAAGCCCTGACGATATTTTGCACACATCCATCTGCACACGCTCTCCAGGTACTTTACAGTTATAACGCTTGACCTGTTTGCGATAATGACGTTTAACATGCAGAAGACTTACACCATGTTTTTTGAAAATTTTGTGTATAGTAGCCAATGACAAGGATAAATCATATAGACATCTTAACTCGGTTGAATACGCCTTGCCCCTAGCTTTCTAGTTTGTCTTAGATGAAGAATAAGCTGCTCATTTGATTCATTGATCTTTTGCAAAGGTGAAGTTTTAGGCTTACTACTGAGATCTACTAATCCTTTTTCACCTAACTCTTCATAACGTTTGTACCATTTACGTAAGGTAAAACGTGAAATACCATAATGCTGACATACCTTTCCTGCATGACCCAACTCTTTGTATAGTTTTATCCAACTCAGACGTAGTTTAACCCTAGAATTTATCCTTTGCAATTGTAATAAGGTCTATAAACTACTGCAAATCCAAATTTCTATTTGATCCTACATTCTTATTGTAATAACCTCTATGGATCACACAGCATTAGTCGTGTATCTGAACAGATACTTTTGTACATGAATCAGCTTTATGTGTATAAATTCTGTCTACTTCAAGTTTCCAGCAAAACTACTTTCTAATGTATTGCTTTCAATCAAGTTCTTTATTAAGCTCACTGTTAGTGGATGTTCAATTATCTTAACATAAAAATCAAGGCAGCTTTAGGTATAAATACGAGTAACTCGTATAAGTAAAGAGGCTATAAGAAGTTTCTTACCATTCTATTCAAACGGGTTTTAAACTTTTGAAATGTCATGACATTGTTGATACGTTTGTCAAGAAACGACAGGGTATCTGCAAAATCTTCTGAATAATCATTGATAAAAAAAAGTATCGTACTTAAGTACACTCCAGCTAATATTGCTCTTTTTGTATAGTAGTTAAAATCTGTTGATTGATCATAAATGCCATACCAAATCGTGCTAACAGTTCTGTACAAGAGTTTACTAGAAAAATATGTATTTTGGGGTAATATAGAGAATAATAAAACATTTTTTAAAAACTCTCTGTAATTTGGTAACTTAGCATAGTTTGAAAGGCGTATTTGGACAGCTAACTTTATCCGCTCTCTTACCTTCATATCTTCTAAATTGGAATTCCAAAGTTCAGTTTCCATTGAGCTATTTAAGTCCTCTGCTATGTACTCCAAAGCACTATATATTCCATTTTGAAATTTACAAAAACTATTGGCTAGGTTAAGGTTCGTGCACACTTTCAATAAGGTTGCATTACTTATTCCTTCAAATGGAATAACCTTAATCAGCTCATCTACTATTAACTTTTGTTCCATACAATATTATACTAAACATCACATATAATTGTACCTGAGATTTTCAAACATTCTGCAAAATGCTTCACCGCGCTCTTCAAAATTTTTCCACTGATCAAAAGAAGAACATGCAGGAGAAAGTAATATCGCTACTTCTTCTTTGCTATTTATGGCCTCTTCAAAAGCCAGTTTAAATGCGTTTTCTAGATTATAGCACTTCATATAATCTATTTTGTTCTCCATAATGTTTGCAAAAACTTCAGTTGATTCTCCAATAAGAAAAGCTTTTCTAATCTTGGTGAAATGCTTGCTTAATGATTCTATTCCGCCTTTTTTGCTTTTTCCGCCAACAATCCAATATATGTTTTTATAAGATAAAATTGCCTTTTCGGTCGATTCTGCATTGGTTGCTTTGCTATCGTTGATAAAAAGTACATTATGTATTTTGCCAAGAAATTCATTTCTGTGTCTTAGCCCTGGAAAGGATTTGATTTCATTGACAATAGTGCTGCTATCTACTCCAAGTAACTTGCATACAGCGTGTGCAGCTACTATATTTTCTACATTGGATACTAGGTTTATTTTCACGTCGCTTACTGATAAGCTATGATTCTCTAGTTTCCCAGTGCCTAGGCACTGGGATGACAAAGAGGGTGACATCGAAGCTGAGATTGGAATTTTGTTCCCAGTGAATTTATTGAATACATCAGCGGTAATTTTGTTATCACATCCTATCACGGCAATCTTGCTACTGTTTATCAGTTTTAATTTAGTTGCTATGTAGTTATTCATATTTCCATGTCTATCTATGTGGTCTGGTGTGATGTTGAGCAATACAGAAATGTCTACATTAATTTTATTTATTAGCTCCAATTGAAAAGAGGAGAATTCAATTACATAAATTTCTGCATCTCTTTCTAAATCCAAAATAGGCACACCTAAATTCCCGCCAATAGCTACTTTTTTCCCTGTGGATTTTAATATGTGCCCTATTAGTGACGTGGTGGTTGATTTGCCATTTGTTCCGGTGATGCCTACAACCTTCTGGCTTGTAGTTTTAGTTTCAAGAAATAACTCAATGTCTGATTTTATTTTGCAGTCAAAGCTTCTTGCAAGTTTTACTACCCAATGCGTTGGTATTGGCACTCCAGGGCTCAAAATTAGTGTGCTTATCTCATGCCAATTATACTCATTGGGATGAGTAAAGTTACACTCTTTATATATCTTTTTTGCATTTGCTATTTGCTCTTTATTATCATCCCATGCATATATTTTTGCACTGCTTTTTGTTAGAGCATTAATAACGGACAAACCAGTTTTACCAAGGCCGAAAACCGCAACACTTTGATTTTTGTATTTGTCTAGTTGCACTTCTAGATAACTTATGCGAACCATTTTATAAAGATATAATACAAATTATAATGACTTCTTCCATAGTTTTTGGCAGCGCTTAACTTTATTGTTGCAACCTTAGCCAATAGAAAACTCCTTGACACATTTTGCCAACTCCCTTGCCATGATATGTATAACAATGTTACAAAAAATAATATCATAGAATTCAAGAAGATAATTCCTAGAGGGTTACTCATCTATAAAAGGCCGAATTTTGTTAGCTATTTAGATGTAAAAGGTAAGCTAAATTTTTATAAGGAAAAAACAATAATTAACTAAAAGAGAGCGCTGGACGAAGCAACTTAATTGGTTTGCTATTTCAACCACCATAACTCAATCAACAAATTTTGGAAAAAAACACCGTGTTTTGAGAACCTTATTTATCGACATATAAAATTTTTCTTGCCTCTTTTCAAAGAATAAAACATCTTAAATTAAGAATATTGATAATTCTTTATAGGGGGTATTATGCACGTAGGAAATTCTAATAGTCAGCAGGTAAGTCAGAATTTGCTGTCTTTTTCAGCTAATTCCTCTGATGAGGAGTACTGTGATGCTAGTGATAAGGTTGAGAGATCTTCTATATCTTGTGAAAGTGATTCTGACCTGGAGTCTATTCCTACTGTATCACATTTTAAGCAGCATACTTGGAAAGACGGCAAATCTAAAAAAGTTGGCCAAAGTAGCTTTAATGAAAATAAGGGAACAAGGAAGTCATTTGGTGAAAATGGATATATAGAGGGACAATGGAAGAACAATCATTTGATAGAACTAGATTCGTGTCAATTTACTCATCCACATAATAATAAAACAGTTTATATTAGGAAGCAAAGTCCAGGTTATTTATTTACTTTTGATCAGGAAAACTTTATTGCAAGAGTAAGCTTCAACAAGATTGAAGAGTTAGATTTTGCTGGGCATCCTATAGATATAAAACGAAATTTTCTTGAAAAGCTTAAAATTACTAAAATTATAGAAGATGAATTATTAAATAACAGGGATAAAGCTTATGAACAATTTAAACAGTTTTTGCAGGATAGAAGTGGTAAAACTGCAGATAATCTTGAGTATGCAGAGGATCTTTTTCAGTTTTCTAAAAGATTAGAAGATTGGAGAAAGTTCTCTAGTAATATATCGATATTAGATGATGTAGTTAATAATCAGAACATTTCACGCGAGACAAATAGTAGTAGTCAACAATTGCTTAATAGAGAAAGAGCTCTGGATATAAGAAAGAAAGAGTTTTCTCGAGTTGATCAATTTTATACAAGGGATTTGCTGACAGGATTACAACAAATCTGTAAAGATGGAATAAATAATCACGGAAGTATCTTATATGACAAATATCTTTGGTCTATTTCTGTAATGGCTCCATCTGTTATGGTAGATCATTTATCTGACTTGCATGATAAATCGGTATTTTATATCAGTAATAAAGATATGGAGTTGTTTGCAGATCTTGTTGATATGATGAGTGAGCAACCTTTCCTGGATCTTGTAGGTGATTCATGGAATGCTTTATTTAAAAGGATAAAGGAAATGAGGGGAGAAGCACTAGGGAAACTTGCTTCTTCACAAAGTTTTACACCTTTAACTCATCCTATGTATTTTTATCTTTGTAAGAGCTTTCAGGAGCTAATTTTAGAGATTAGTAGTAAAACAGATATTTCTGTTAATGATCTACTGAAAAAAGACGGTCAAGGAAAATGGGGCTTAATACAAACTATAAATTGGCCATTAACTTCCTCTCTAAACCGCTCTCTCGAACAGCAATATCACTTTATCTTTACACTAATGAAACATTTTGAGCCCGGTTATTATTCTGACAAAAAAGAATTTGAATACAAACTTAAATCGTTACAGGACCCTGGTGATGAAACGTGGTTGCAACGTATAAAAAACTCTGTTTCCAATTTATTTGGCAATAATGAGTTATCATCCATATCTCAAGAGCGCTTAGCATGGATATATATTATTGACAGTGCAATTACTAATCTGCTTTCCGAAAAAGAATTAAAGTTATTTGAACCTCTCATACAAGGCTATATGGATTTTATTAAAAACACAGAAGGTGATCATTATGAGTCATTTCGAATAGCAACACATAATGTTATAAGATTTATAGCACAAACAAGTCCTTATCTTTCAAAAGAGATTTCAGTAATTGATCAAACTATTCTAACAAAACAAATAGAATCTATTAAGAAGGCGTTTTTAGATAAACAATCTGGTGATTTTAGAGATTTGGTAGATGTATATAATGAGTATTGGAAGAATAGGGAATCTATTTTAGAAAAAATTCCTGATAAATTTCCTTATGGGAAGTTCAAGCAAGACATGGAAGAAATACGTCAAACATTACTTAATATTGCAAGTACTGTACTTGATCAAAAAGCAAAATCACAAGAGTTAATTAAGTACTTTAGATCATTTAATGAGTTTTTAGAGGATTTAAATAGTATAGAATTCAGTTGGTTTATTAAAGGAACTAATAATGACTTAACTGAAGTAGAAGTAGCCAATAAAGATAAAAATTCATATAAGGTTTTAGATCCTGAAAATTTCATCAAAAAATATAAGGATAATATCCCTAATCACTACTTAATTGAAATCACTCAAGATCTATTAAATAGTGTAAGTAATTTACTTGAGCAAAAAAAATGGTCTGATGACGATAATTTGAGTGCAGCAAGTGAGTTACTGTCAGCAATTAAGAAATCTTTTCTTTATCTAAAGGAGCAACCTAACTACGTGTCTTTCGATATATTCAAAGAAGAAAGTACAAAGCCGTTTATTTCTGTAGTAGAGAATAGCATATCTTATGAGGATTTTAAAAAACGAATTGGTATCATAGGGGAATCTTTTTGGTATTTAAGAAAACAAGATGAGATTGATATAGACAAAGCTTTAGAGCTATATAGAAAAGAAAACAATAATAGCACAGTAGAAACACTAAGAGATTGCTATAACAGATACTTAAAAGAATTTAACTCCTATATACAAGAGACTTCTGACAAAAATTACCAAGATAAAATTAAATTTATTACTGAAAAGGTACGGGAGCAATCAAAACAAATTAAAATTGATGAATGGAACACAAAATTCAAGAGAGAAACTTTACCTGATCTTCTTGCTGGATTAGCTGCTGTGTGGTCTATACAAGAATCAAAGGATATTGCAAGTACAGGAAAAAGCTTAAAGCCACATTGTATTCAAATATTATGCATTTTGCGATTGTTAAGTGTTGATAAAGACTCTAAAGGTGTTGATAAGCATCTTGCGCAAGTCTTAACAGGGCAAGGGAAATCGCTTGTACTAGGTTTACTCTCTTCACTATTAGTATTGACAGGTCATAAGGTCAGAACTGTTTGTTATAGTGAATACTTAGCAACTCGAGATCAACAAGATTTTAACGGCTTTTTTAAGGAGTTTGGTATTGGTGACAAGATAACTTATGGTACATTTGAGAAGATGGCAAATGAAGTGATAAAGCCTGAGGTAAATGGCAAGAAGCAAGGTTTAAGAGAATTAGTTGAAGGTCTTATTTTAAATCACAGTGCGGAGCAATCTGGACAGATAAAGCAAGAGGATATTAGTAATACTACTCTTTTAATAGATGAAGTGGATGTTTTCTTTTCTGATCAATTCTATGGGAATACTTATGGTGCATGTAACACTATAGGTATTCCAGGACTAGCTAGTATTCAAGAAGAAATATGGGGAATGGCCAGCAAAAATTATGAAAAAAGTACTATTTTGAAAGCGGTAGAAGAATTCATTAAGAAAAAGATAGGAGAAAGAAATCAAAATTTTAAAGAATTTAGTAAATTTTTATTTAAACCTGGAAAATACTATCTTTTGAAAGAAGAAGATAATGTGGTTATTAAAAAAGAATATACTAATCATTCTCTCTATCAAGAACATCTAGAGAAAATGATTGATGCTGCAATAAAGGTTGCAAAAGGAAGTGATAAAGACTGGTACATTAACAACTATAAAATTAACGATAAAGGAATCATAAGTTATAGAAGAGACGATGGATTTTATTCCACTTTCACTTATTGCAGCTATTACAACGTATTTAATTACTTTAGGTTAAAGAAAAAAGACTTTGATTGTAAAAATTATGGGTATTTGAATATAGACTGTGGCAAAGTGTCTTATGCAGAATTGCCTAAGGAATATCCTCTTATCTTAGGAGTAAGTGGTACCTTGACTACGCTAGATGAGCATGAAAAAAAAGCGGTAAGAAAATCTTATAACATCAGAGAAAATTCCATCATGCCATCTTTTTTTGGTGATTCTCATTTGAAATTTAATTCAAGTGAAAATTTTACATCTCAGAATTCAGAAGAAGAATGGCTCAGTAAAATTTTTAATCGTGCAAACTCTAAGGTTGGTTCAGGACAATCAGTGTTAATATTTTTTGATACAGATGTAGAAATAAGAAAGTTTAAAGAAAAATTCTTCGGTAAATTTGATCGCTTACACATATTAACAGAAAATACGGAAGAGCATACCAAAGAAAAGTACATCGATGAGGCAGGTATTGCAAAAACAGTAACGCTAGCAACAAGAGGTATGGGTCGTGGTGTTGATTTTAAGTCTAGTGTTGCTGTAGAAAATAGCGGCGGGGTGCATGTTATACAGACATTCTTTTCACTTGATATAAAAGAAGAAACACAGATTAAGGGTAGAACTGCACGTAAAGATAATAAGGGTAGTTATGAGTTGATACTCTGTAAAGAACATTTGGTAAATGCTGGGTTTCTAAAAGAAGAAGAAAAAGAAATTACTATAAATTATGAAAGCTTGAATAAATCCAGAGAACAAAAAGTAAAAGAAAAAGGCTCAAACAATGAAAAAAGAATTAGAGAGTCAGAAAGTAATCATAAGACAACGATGGATTTTCTTGAATCTTTTTTTCAAAAAGAATGTAGCACTAATATAGATCAGCCATCTGTGGAACCAGCAGTAAGTAGACAACAAAATAGGTAGGAGTTATGTATGTTTAATGTTCAAAATCAACAGATTAGTGACAGTGGAAGAAATGTAAGCTCTGTTTTGAATATTGAGCAAGCTATTCAGTATTTAAATTCTTTGGGGAGTTGGGTAGGAAATGAGCCTTGGCTAGCAAACGTGTCAGAAGAATTAAATAAACGGTATAGAGAGCTAAGGAAGGACATAAGAGAAAATACTAATTCTTGGTCTTATTCACAGTATTATGAGCGTTTAGCTTACCACTATTATAACCTTGCGTGCTACTATAATGATGAGCTGTTTAATAAATATAAGGTTAACTTAGAAAGCGTAAAACAATGTTTAGAAAAATGTTTAGAGAAGCTTGCTGAAGTTTCTGGAGAAGGCTATTCAGACAGGACAAAAGAATTAAAGAATGATGCTGAAAAGTTTTTGACAAAAGTAAAGAAAATACATGAGCAGCAAGAAGATCTGCTGACAAAATATAGCACTTTTAATAAATTCAAAAAGTACACAAAATTATGTATTGTTTTAGGTAGTATAAATCAGGTTCCTTTGCAACAATGCTCTGCTGAGAATAGACAGCGGATTCAAAATATTCAGCTGTTAAAAGTCATTAATATGCTAGAAGATGCAATTACTGTACCTGAGTACAAAAATACTTTCATTACTGCAGAGCAGTCTGACTATTTAGGTCAAGTGTATCAATTGGCTGGCCAACCTGCACTGAGTATACGATATAAGAGAACTAGTGACAATCTCAAAAAAACTGTAAATGCAACGAAGGAACATAGTGATAAGAAACAGGAGATAAAAGATATTATTAGCAAAGAAGTTAAAGAGTATAGAAGTAATTTAGTACAAGTTAAAGATTATATAGAAGAAAGGCTTCATAGATCGCTTAGCACTATTGACAATGCTTATATTGAGAGAAAATATATAAAATATTGCGCAAGGCTTTGGCTACAAGAAACAACAAATTTACTAAAAGAACTGACTGAAAGTAAAAGCCGTACTGTTATTCAAGAAATTTTTAATTCACTAGATGACATACAGGGTTTTAGCCAGATTCCTAATCCTTTAAACCAACTTGAGTATTACACCCTTTTAATGGAGCACTATAAATTGGTTAGGAAAGAAGATGAAAAAGTTTTCATAAGTCGGTTTAAAAAAGAGTGCTTGGAACAAATAGTTGCCTATATTGATTCTGCTGAAAAAGAATTAGTTTTTCTAGAAACTTTTGTTGACTTTTTAAGTTCCTCTAAAAATCTTCAATCAATTATTGTTGAACTAGAATTAGAAGACTTTTGTCGTGGTGATTTATCGTTTGATAAGTTGATCAATAATATTATGAAGCTTGAAGTAGATACTTATGGTGAAAATCTTATAGTTTTGAAAAAAGTGACAGAAGGCTTAAAGGAGAAAGAAGATCTTTTTTTAATAGACAAGTTTAAGGAGGTTATAGGTGCTTATATAAAACCAGTAGAAGTACAAGAAAGAAGAATAGATGGTCGATTAGTTGTTGAAGTAACAGGTAAGAACATTGTTGTCAGTGAAATTTTATGGCAATTAGAAAATACACTTTCAGAGAATTCAAATATAGAGGAAGTACGCTTTGTTGGCGCTGATGTTATACATATTGATGCAGATTTTAAAAATAAAGTTTGGTACGGAAAGAATGTAGTTGTTTTAACCAAAACAATAAAAGTACATGATAAAGTAACCTGGAATGTATCTGGGAAAGATAACAATCATACCTATTCTGATAATGCAGGTACTGGAAAAGATGGTCATGGTAAACAAGGGGCAGATGGTTATCCTGGGGAAAGTGGTGGCAATGTCTTGATTCTAGTAGAGAAAATAGAAAATCCGGAAAATTTTACCATTATTTCAAATGGTGGTAAGGGTAGTAAAGGACAAGATGGTGGAAATGGAAGAGATGGTAAGGATGGAGTAGGTATTACAAAAGCAGACTTTGATAATGAATTTCCTTCAGTTGTTAAGCTTGCTGCTCCACCAGGAGTTAGAAAGGAATTAGTCTCAAAAACTATTAAGAACATAAAGAAAAATTCCTTAATGATAAAAAACGAATTGTATAAAAACAGTGAAGACAGTTCAGCAGGTAATATTTTTATAGAAGTAACAAAAAATCAAGGAAATGAGGTAATTTTTTCTTATTGTCATGGTAGCCTTTCATCGCGCTATCAAGCTTTTCTTCTCTATAAAGGATCATTAGGGCAACATGGAGGACATGGTGGAGAATATGGTTTAGGTGGTCAAGGAGGATATGCCGGAGAGATAATAGTAAGAAATCTAGAAAATAGCAGCAAGGAATTTGGCATTGTAAAAAATGCTACGCAAGTAGAAGAAGGAGAAAAAGGACAGGGAGGTCTACATGGTATCCATGGGAAAAATGGTTGGGATATGGGTTACTTGGACTATCAATCGTGGAAAGAATTTAAGTTTCGTGGTGGAGATCAAAACAGTAAATGTACACTAGAATATTATGATAAAGATAATGATCCAAGTGATCGAGTATGGTGTCCATATAAGGACAAATATGCTGGCATCAAGGCTACCAGTATTGAAAATAAAAAGCAAAAAAGGTGTGAAGAAAGAAAAAATACCAGACAAAACAATGACCGACAACATCACGCACAAGCTGTAAGGAAAAAAAACATTTCACAAAGTAGCATTTTAGCTAACTATTCTCATCATTTGAGCTCTATAGAAAGAAGTACGTTGCAGAATTTACAATCCGATTTAGAGAGTACTAAACAACATGCTTTGCAAGCAATTGTTGAAAATCAAGAGCAGCAGGAAAAGCAAACTACAGAATTAGGAATTAAGCGTCATTCTCCTTACCAGAACAAAAGTAAGCATCATAATGATATCTTTATTACAACATCTAGTACCACTTACAGAGAGACTATTGATGTTGAAAGTTTTATTGATAAGCTAAAAAAAGAACCATTGCTGCTAGACAATTGGTTTCAGTTAAAAAAGGCAGAACTTAATTTATCTCAGCTTAGTCAGTTATTTTTAGTTTTTGAAACCTTAAAAGGTAGCCCTCCTGAAACGAGTAGCTTACAAAATAATACAGAGCTACAAGACATAGAGAAGCTTTTGATTGATAAGTATAGACTTGCTACATTGCAAGAAATTGTAAAGCAATTACCACCTTATCAGGAGGTTACAAATAATGTAGAATTAACACCTGAAAATGCAGCAAGATATCTCATTGAAGCAAAAGGAAATGATAACAATATTTCTCACCATATTTTAGGAACTCTGAATCAATATCTTTATAAAAATAGTACAGAACAACATGAGAAAATTTCTAAATTCGGTAAAGAAGAATTACAGAATACAGAGAATAAAGCTTTAAAATACTCAATTAGAGCGTTTGTTTTAGAAGTAGGAAAATTAGAAGAGGAACATACAGATGTTAAAAAATATTATAACAAACATAAAAAATTTCTAAAAGATCAAGAACATAGTTTGAATATATTCTTTGAGGCGTTTAAAAGAGAGCTATCCCAGCCAAGACATGCAGAAGTATTTGGTTTATGGATTGAAAGTATTAAAGATAAATCTCTAAGAAGTAAGCTAGAAGAAAAAATACAAAAAGACGATTTTTTGAAGGCTCTTTATAATCGTTTTAATAATCAACTTAGACAAGAATATGATTGGAAAGAGTGTTGCAAAGATCAAGCTGTTCTTCAGAAATACGATGATTATATTCAAGAAAAAGGCTTATTATCAGAAAGCTATAGGGAATTATTAGCCTACATTTTCGATGTTAATATTAGATTATACGCTGAAAATCAAGATAATAAATTGTTTCTGCAAGGTGATCACAATCCTTCATCTAAGCAAATTATTCACATATTATGTAGAGATAATGAATTTATACAATTAAATATAGATGGAAACTACTTAAAGTTAGAGCAAGAGCGTAAGAAAAAAGATAATTTTTACGCAAGGATTCTTATAGAAATTGAACCATTTAAACAAAAACAAGAATTTGATAATTATTTAAAGAATAAAGCTTTTTTATCTAATAACAGTCCTTCAGAAGATGAACAATATTTTAATGAAGAGGAAGATATAGAAAAAATTATAGAATACTTTCCTGAAGGGGAAAAACAACAGTTAAAAGAGCGATTGAACAAAATTACATCTCAATATATTGGGCAGCAAGGAATTTTGCATAACATGTTGAAAAGCTTTTCTAGCGAAGGAAGACATGTATCCTCTCAAGAATTATATTGTTTAGTGAACTCAATTCTAACTTCTGTTATTGAAGATAAAAAAGAATTGAATATCTTTTGTTGGATAGTTGCAGCTTATCCTCAAAAGAGTTGGATAGATGAATTGATGTTATTACAACTCGAAGATTATTTCAAAAAAACATTAATAGAGAAACCTGAATGGAGAAAGTACTTATCGAAAATAGAAAGTAAGGACGTTTTACTGTTATTTAAAGTAAAGTTGGATCAACATAAATCAAGCAATCCTATTTCTACTCAATGCATTGAAGATATTCTGCATTTATTAAGTAATATTCCAAATGAAACAGTTAGTTTAGAAGGACTAGAGTTATCTGAGTGGCCTTATGCACTGAAAGAAAAATACTGGACATGCAAGCTATCAAAATTAGTAGATTGGCAAAAGGATGACTTACCAACAGCTTCTTACTATCTTTTATCTATAGAGAATATTTTTGGCGCTCTTTTATCGGAGAAATTTATAGAGGCTCTAGAAAAGAAAAAACAAGAATTGTCATCTGATAAGCTTACTAACATTTTATCTAATTTTCATAATGAAAAATGGAACTTAAGTACAGAAGAGTTAAATACCCTTAACAGTTGTAGAATTGATGATTGGGCACAGAAAATGCAGGAGAAGTTTACTGCTAATAAAGAAGAACGGAAGATAACTCAGTTAGTTGAACTAATTAAAAGTAATGCTAATACTTCGAAAGAAATTTTAAACAAATTGCCAAAAATTAAGAATTATATTGAAAGTATTGATAAGTATATAACTGCTGAAAAACCTATAGGTAGTTTTACGGAAGATGATATTAAAAATTGGGTAAAAGAATTTCAGAGCAATATGGGTAAAGGAAAGCAAGATGTAAAAGAGGAAATGCTTGCTGTAATATATAGAGCAATAGAGTTAAAAAAAGAATTAGAACTAAAAAGAGTATTTAAGCTTCGTGATACTCAAAAATTAACTGTATTGGCGTTATTGACAAATGATCGCAGCACCCTAGCACAAGTGTCTACTGGAGAGGGAAAATCATTAATTGTAGTAGCAGCATCAATTATGAAAGCACTTTGTGGAGAGAAAGTAGATGTTATAACTAGTTCTTCTGTATTGGCAAAACGTGATGCTGAGGATAATAGAGATATCTATAGTTTATTTGGTATTAATGTATCACATAACTGTAGTGAAGATATTGAAAAAAGAAAGGAAGCATATTCAGGTAATCAAGTGGTATATGGTGATTTATCTAATTTCCAGCGCGATTATTTATTAGATAAATTTTATGGGAAAAATATTTTAGGAGATCGTAATTTTAACAATGTAATTGTTGATGAAGTAGATAGTATGTTGCTCGATAAAGGTAACAATATGTTGTACTTATCTCATGATCTGGCAGGACTAGATAAGCTGGAATCTGTTTACATTTACATTTGGCAGTGGATTAATAGACCAGCTAGAGATAATAAAGAACTTTGCTATGCTTTTGATGCTAAAGCAATTAAAGAAGCAGTGATAAGTGACTTATATGGATTGGTGAAAAAAGAAGATATTGGAAAGCTTGGGTCTGAATTAAGCGAGCAGCAAAAAAATATTATGTGGGAACGTTTAATCAAAACTGAGATATTAGATGATCAGGGCAAATTGTTAAAAGGAAACATTAATGACAATGAACTTAATAAAGTACTTTCACCTGAATTTAATTGTTACAAAGATCGTTTTCTTTACCTTTTAAAAGAGTGCATTGAAAGAGAAAAATTTATACATGTTCCCAATAATCTCAGACCGTTTATTGAACAGCACTTAGAATCTTGGATTAATAATGCTATAACCGCGTTCTTCATGAAAGCAGGAGAGGATTATGTAGTGGATGTAGATAAAACCGGAAGTAGTCCAGATCGCAATCCTAATATTACAATTCTTGATAGAGATACAGGAACAGATCAAGCTAATTCTCAATGGGATGAAGCATTACACCAATTTTTACAACTCAAACATGGATGTAAATTATCTTTACAAAGCTTAAAAGCTGTTTTTATCTCTAATGTTTCTTTCTTTAAATTGTACAGTAACTTATATGGATTAACAGGCACCTTAGGGTCACAGAGAGAAAGAGATTTATTGCAGGAGATACATGAGGTAGACTTTGTAACTATCCCTACAGCCAAGTCTAAGCAATTTCGTGAGGAAAAACCTATTCTTTGTACTGGCAAAGATGAATGGATAAAGCGCATATGTAATGAAACAAAAAGGCTAACTGAGGAAAAAAAACGATCTGTTTTAATCATCTGTGAAACAGTAAATGATGTAGAGACTTTATACAAAGCTTTTGGAGGAAAGGATGCAAAACATGTTCATACATATACAAGAGATTACGAAGAGTTTGATAAAGGGTTTGAAATTGTTCAAGGTAACAAAGAGCTGGGGCAAGGACAGATTATTATTGCAACGAACTTAGCTGGCCGTGGAACTGACATAAAAATTACAGAAGAATTGAGGAAAGCAGAAGGATTACATGTTTGTTTAACTTACCTACCTAGCAATATTCGAGTTGAACAGCAAGCATTTGGGCGAGCAGCAAGAAGTGGAGACCAGGGTTCTGGTCAGTTAATCATCATGGATTCAAAAGGACAAGAATATAGTAACTCAAAAATACTTGATTTAAAGAAAGAGCGTGATGTGGAAGAATTACATCGTATATCTGACATTAAAGCTTACTATGATACTCAGATTACTATGGAAGAAAGCTGTTTTAAAGCATTCAAAGAGCAGTACGAACAATTGAAGAAAGACCTTGATGATAAAAAAGTACCTACTGAAGTTAAAGAAATTTTATTGCAGAGTTGCTTGGACAAATGGGCTTTCTGGTTAGATGAACACACTAAATATGTAAGAAATTTGACAGGTGAACAGGATAAAAGAAATCTTTACAACCTACTGGACAAATTTATCTCACGATTAAAGAATTTAGACACTGGGTATAGCGAAAAGTGGTTACCTTCGTATGAAGGACCTCCAACTCTAATTATTGAATATGATAGCACAAACTGGTTAGCCTGGGTTAAAGAAAATCCAATTCAAATGATTAAACTTGGAAAGTATCTCTCTCAAAATGAGGAACATAAAAATGCTCATAAAAATGCCCTTGAGCTGTTTGATGAGGTGATTAAAAAAGAGCCATATTTTTCTGAAGCAGCACGTTATTACAAGGCATTTGCATTAGTAAAGAAGGTTGATTTAGAACAAAAGCCTTTAAAAGAAGAAGATGAGAAAGTTTTGAAAGAATTTAAGCAAGAATTGCGAGAAGCTGCAAGGCTTTTAGATGAGCATAGTAAATTTGCTATCAATGCAGCAGGTATTATTGGTAAGATTAAGAAGAATAATAACGAAAGTATCATTCAAATCGACGCTTATGAAGAACAGCAAAAGAGCTTGGCTAACCTTTGTTATATGTTTTCACGGTCTATAGATGATATTTTTGGACACACTATTACTCCACAATCTTTTGCTAATAATGATATTAAGGAAGAGCTGGCTGAAAGTCTATATAAGGATCTTCTTGAAAAGGGCATGCTAAAAAAGCCGAGAGTAAAAAAGAGCATTTCTGAAGAAGAGCTAAAAGTGATCAGTGCTGGCTATGGAGTATCAGTTGAAACATTAAAAATTTTTCTTTCCAAATATGAAGGGAAGGAAATTAATGAGAAAGAATTTCAAAAAGAATTAAAAAAAGAAGTACAATTGCCTAGCAGAGAAGCATTTTGGAAGTCATTGATTAAACAAAAAATCTTAAATGAAGAAGTTAAGTGTGTTGTAGTTAATAATGAAAAATTGAAAGAAACAGATCCTTCATTATTGGATCATCTGACTGGAAAAATAAACCAAAAAGAGTTAGAAAAGCAAACTCTAGAGCTCAATAATGAACAGATTCTTTTAAATGTAGAATGGGTTACACAACAGAAAAATAAAGGTAATATTTTTAAAAAAGATGATTTTATAAAGATTGTAGGCAAAGACAAATATAAAATATTGAAAGAGAGAGGAGTACTTTCATTTAACAGAAAAGCGCATATAGACCAAAGTAAAATTGAATCTATGACTTTTCCTTGTTACGATTCCATTACTCTGGAAGACTTTACTAAAGTAAATATCACTAAAAGTGAAGCTGAAAAAATTTTAGCAGAACTAGCTAAACAAAAGGTCATTGAAAAAAAGGATGGCTCAGAAAATAGTGCTTATGGACTAAAGATCAAATTTGATGAAATCAAACAAGTTCAGCTTTCTTTCTGTCCAGTTTATGAGAATGTCCTAAAAGGACTATTATCTACATGTTTTACCTATAGAATAGCCCTTCAAAAAATTGCAGTGCAGCTAGAAGAAAAAAACTTTCCTGTTCGTCTGCAATTAATAACAAAACCACATCAAAGTTTAGTCTTGGAATTATTAGAACAGAAAATTATCAGACCTACTATGGTAGCAACTAAAGATGAAGACTTAGAGGAAAAGTTGAAGAGTATATATAGTCAAAAAATGACTAAAGATAATTTTAAATGTATACTTTCTAAAAGTACACTCATTCAAGAAGAGTGTATAGAAAAGCTTTTTGGCTTCTTGGTTGAGAAAGGATGGATTACCCAGTACGATCCAATGCAGTCTATACAAGATGAGGGTATTAGCAAGGAAAACATTAAAAATGCTGGCAAATCTTTAGTACAAGATCTTTATTATATTAATAGCCCTGACAAAAGACAAAAACCTTTAAACTTTTTTCCCGAAGGAAGCCATGAAAACGTACTGACCAAGTTGCAAAGTATTGATAAAATAGTGGAAAAAGTTTTAGACAATCAATTACAACTAGCGAAAAAAGATACAATTAAAAATATTGTTAGCACCTTGAAAAGATCAAGAAGTTCATTGAAAGCTTTAAAGGTTCCTGATAGTAAACTAAAATCTCTAACTGAGTTTTGTGGTCAAGGTGAATTTGCAAATATAGAGGAAGTGCATGTCTTTTTTCTCAATGGATTAGATCAACTTTTACAATTAGAAGAGAAGAAATGGACACAAGAAATGCTTATCAACACTGTAGCAGTAACTGCTATGGGAGTAAGCCAAATAGCTGTAGGTACTGCTATAGAGTTATATTCAGTGGGTATTATGACCCATGTTGGTGCTGCATTTGTTAGCGAGGGTGTAAATGATCTCTTCTTTGCAGCAGGTGCTTTAAAATCAGGCCATTTTAGTTGGGAAGATTATAGACAACATAAGCTTGAAAGTTTAATGATGACAGCTGTTACTGTTGGTATAGGAGCTTATCTTTCAAGAGGTGCTAAGGTATCACGTTTTGGTCATAAACTAGCTGGACCTAATTTTGAATTTGGTAAGAAAGTAGCAGAAATGTCCGGAACTCAGCTGATTCAAACTGCAGGTTGGAAAGTAGTAGGAAAAGAAGTTGCAAAGCGTATTACATTAAAAACTATAGAAGGGTTAGCGCTTGGCTTAGCTAATGCAGGAGTTGATACACTCGTTGAAAATTACCTTCAAGCACTATGTGAAGGCATAGCCTCTGATATTTTGTCAGATATTGAACGCGAAGTAGAAGAACATAATATCTCTATAAGTTTAGAAAAAGCCTATAAAGTATTAGGAAGAGAAAGAGCAGAAAAAGTTATAGGTGACTTAACTAAGAGTGTCTTTACTAGGCAAAGTTATGTGGAAGAGTTTTTACCTATTGCCAACAAGATAGCTAGTAGTGTAACTCAAGGAATTGCAGAAGCTGTTAAAAAAAGAAGCAAAACAAGTAATAAGCTGGTATTACCTATTCATGCTATTAGTAAGATAATGGTTTGGTCAGAACGTTCTGTTCAGATTGCCAATATAATAGTGATTACTAATAATCTTTTAGGTAACTTAGATCAGGAAATAAAAGGTAGACTAAATAAGCTGGAAAAAGACTTAGAACGCAATCAAAAACAAGAAGTGGAGAAAGATTATGAGAGTTTTAAAAAAGGAGTAATTGATCAGTGGAAATCATTGCTTCGCGAAAAGGCTGGGCAAATTATAGCACGGCATATTGTGAGCCCTGTCCTTAAAGAAGGCGCTAATCATCTGGTTAGATGTATTGGAAAAAAAGTGCAAGAAGCATATCAGTCTTACAAAGAAAGTGGGTATTTTGAGCGCTTTGAAGGATTGAAACAGGAGCACAAGGAAAAGCTACAGAGTGAACAACAATGTGACAATACATCTAAAACAGAAAACCATATTACGGAAAAATATCATAAAGATTTGCGAAAGTTGATGATTAAAACTAGAAATCCTGACTTGCTCGCAGATATAGTCCGAGAAAACATTCCAATGGATATGATATGTGTTAGTGCGTGTACTCAAGTAGTATATAAGATACTAAAAGAGCAGAGAGTTGTAATTTCAGGACTAACCATTATTGTCGAAGGAGATGGTGGTATAAGACAAGAATTTTCCTCTATGTCTGAAGGATCAGAAAGGATAATTATTCCACTTGAGCTCAAAGATAATCATTTTGAGTTTTGTGGAAGCATCACATCAGAAAACAATAGAAGTAGTGAATCAAAAAATAATTGCTTATATGAGGCTTTATCAGAAGCTATACCTGAATTAAAAAATATAATATCACCAGAAGGATTCAGAGATAAGGTAGCTGATTGTATTAAACATGATAAAGGAATACGGTATCACATTCAGCAAGGCTGGCACCGGCTTCCTATATCTCTTGGTGCGTTTGGTGGTAAGCGTTACATTTCTGTACCTACTAGCACACTAAATGAACAAGCAGAAAATCAATCGCCATATCAACATTCTAATTCCAGAGGGGAATGGAAATTTGATAAAAATAAAGACGTAGACTTACGGGAAGATAGGGTGCTAACAAATAAGGAATCTCATCTACAACGTGCTAAAGCTTACAATGAAGCTCTTGATAAAATTAACCAAGCACTTTCTAATATTGGTAAAAAACGTATATCTGTTGATCCCACAAATTTTAAGGCAACAAGATATGATACAATACTATGTACTGGAAAATTCGGTAAAATAGACATAGCACTATATCCAGTAGAGATGGAAGCTACAGTTGAAATATGGGTTCGAGATATTAAAGAAAACGTGAAATATACATTAAGAATTGACGTTGATAACCCTATAATTGAATCAGATTTACAGGGACCACATGGTCCTCATGTTGGATATGATGTTATCCGCCATAATAAACAAGCCCCTGAAGGAGTTACTGGACATATACTTATAAATCCAGCGGAAAATAAAAGACTTCCTGATCGAAGCCGCAGTCAATATAGTATTGATGATAATAGTATACCTACGATACCTATAACAAGAGTATTTTTTCCACCCAATAAGCCTAACACCTATCTAGAAAGAGTTGAAACAGGAAACATATCTCAAATTAACAACAGAGATGAAATTAGAGGTCGTTCATACCCAAGCCCAGATTTTTGAGATACAAATTTAAAAAATATTTTCCTTTTTAAGTTTTTTGATCTTGCTAATAGGTAATTCAGTAGCTTAGAACTTGATTTTCATTGACATTAAACTAATCAGAATGAGAATTGGAAGTATGGCAATAATTCTTTTAGATACAAAAACTATAAACCGTATAGCAGCAGGAGAGGTAATAGAGAGGCCAGCAAGTGTAGTAAAGGAATTAGTGGAAAATGCAATAGATGCTGGAAGTTTAGAGATAGAAGTCAAAATAGAAAGTGGTGGGCGTAACCTTATAACTGTGACAGATGATGGAAATGGAATAGAAAAGGACGACTTAGAACTAGCATTTATGAGGCATGCCACTTCAAAATTAAGCGATAGTGAGTTAATAGAAATCAAGCACCTTGGGTTTAGGGGAGAAGCTTTACCTTCAATTGCAGCAGTAAGCAGAATGAAATTATCGTCTAAGGCAAGTGGAGCAAAGGAAGCATGGTCTATAAGGTATGAGGGAGGAGAAAAAATAAGAGAGATTACCCCTTGTTCTTTGTTGCAAGGTACATATATTGAAGTTCGTGACTTATTTTTTGCTACACCAAATAGACTAAAGTTTCTAAAAACCGAAAGGGCAGAAACACAAAGTATTGTTGATATTGTGAATAACTTAGCGATGATTAATTATAGTATTGGGTTTACTCTCACTTCTGGTAATAAAAAGCTCTTAAAATATGTTAAGCAAACTTCGCTGTTCAACAGATTATGTGAAATAGAAGAAGAATTTCAAAGCAATTCACTGGAAGTTAAAGAGGAAGAAGAAGGCATCAAACTTAAGGGACACATCTGTAAACATAATGTCAATCGTGGCAACTCAACTCAGATTTATACGTTTGTTAATGGAAGGCCAATAAAAGACAATCTACTTGTTGGTGCAATTAGATATGCGTATCACGATTTTATTCCAAACAATAGGTATCCTTTTGCAGTGTTGCATTTAGAAGTACCATATGACCAAGTAGATGTAAATGTGCATCCAAATAAATCGGAAGTAAGATTTCAGAATAAAAGGCTAATATATGAAATAGTGAGAAGAGGGATAATAAAAACACTATCAACGAGATTTGCAGCGGGTGATCAAGGTATTGAAGAGGAGCTAATTTTTAATGATAGTAAAAGCCAAGAGCAGGTTGATAGTCAAGAGAAAAAAGATCAAAAAGAGTTTTATGAAAAGAGACCAAGTCTTTTAGAAAATCGTCTAATGAAAGAATTCAATGCACCAGATGAAAGAAGGCAAAGCTTACCAGAAACTTTTAAGTATGGAGAATCCCCACCCCAAAAGGGAACGATGGTTTTAGAAAGGAAGCAAATTGATTTGGTAGAGGATCATCCCCTAGGATATGCACGTTGTCAGGTCCACAATACTTACATTATTGCTGAGGCTGGAGATAGGCTGATTATAGTAGATCAACATGCAGCCTATGAGAGGTTGATATACGAGTGCTTAAAGCAAAAATCAAGCATAAAAAGACAAAAACTTCTTCCTGAAACAGTTGAAATTAAAAACCAAGCTGGAATGGGGATGGTTAAAACTTATAAAGATGAGCTTTTTGAAATGGGTTTTGATATTGAAATACAATCAGAAGATAAAGTAACGATAAAAGAAATACCTGCAATCTTGGGAACAATAGATATAAAAGAGATGCTAGTTGATATAGTAGATAAGTTAATGGAAATGGAAGATACGTTGCCAATAGAGGATAAGGTGAATAAAATATCAGCCACAATCGCTTGCCATGGAGCAGGAAGAAAAATGAAATTGGAAGAGATGAATGGGATACTAAGACAAATTGAGAAAACTCCATATTCTGGTCATGAAAGACCAACTTATATAGAAATGAAACTAATTGATATAGAAAAATTGTTTGAAAGGAGATGAGTTCAGTTTGTCAAAAAGGTTCCCAATTAAGTATACGTAACAGCTCTTCTGGTTATGGAGTATAAAATGTGAAAAAAGAGAATAAATGCTCTAATTTTTTAGATTACAAAGTAATAGGACAGGAAGTAAGAAATCGTAGGTTAGCAAAGGGATATACTCAAAAAGATTTAGCAAAAAAAATCGATACAACATATCAGGTAATACTGCAATATGAAAAAGGAACACGCAGAATTTCAATTAAGAAGTTATATGAATTAGCAGAAGCATTATCAACAACTGCTAGAGATCTAGCTTGCGGACAAGAAGTATCAAATGAGGAAAGGTATGAGGAAGAAGAGATATTAAATCTAGTAAGAAGACATAAAGAGATTAAGGACCAAGAATTACGTGAAACGTTTTATTTATTAACTAAATTCATCCGTATTAGTGAGGAAGAAAGTGGAAAGGCAGTAAAAGTAGAGGTGGCAAAGGGTTTAGTTAAGGAAGGAGTTTCTGCTCATGTTATCTCTCAAACGACCAGTTTATCTATTGATGAATATGATAATGATGAGAAAAAAATTTCTATTCCGTATAAAGTAGGTCAAAGAATAAAAGAATGGAGATTGATACGAGGATACACTCAAGAAGATTTAGCAAGCAAAGTGGGCGTAATAAATCAAAGAATATATGAATATGAACAAGGACGAGCTGCTGTTTCACTTGAAATGTTAGATGAAATAGCAAAGATGCTATTAATTAATATTACAGATCTGCTTCCAGAAACAAGAGAAAATGAGAATAGTGAAGTGGAACTATCAAGGTTAATAGAAGAATACAAAAAGATTAAAAGCCAAGAATTACGTCATGTACTAATAAAATCTCTGTTTGAAAGCATACAAGTTTGCAAAGAGAAAGTGAAGAGAGTAGAAAAGATGAAAATTGCAAAGAATTTAGTTAAGGAAGGAATTTCTATCAATATTATTTTAAAAACAGTGGGCATCTCTTTAGACGAAATTCAACAAATTTAAAATAAAAAATCAGTATCTATTAATATCTTTACTTTTTGATGAAAAAATAAGTAAAAAAGATTGAAAAATTGATTTGACTTCACTCAAAAGCTATGGCCTTATGCCAATGCTGACAAAAAACAGCAGTAAATATATAAAAACATTTTGTTATTAGTGAAGGGTAATTTTTATGAATAATAAGAAAGATCGTAGAGAAGAAATAGAATTCAGAGCATTAGAAAGCAACGGTAAAGCACTACTTGATCGTGAAGTAATAGAAACGTTTCTAAGTGCAGTGCATGACAGGGAAGAAGCTCGAATTATTGCTAGAAAGCTAATAGATAGTTTTGGAATAGGAGGAGTTTTAGGCCAGGAAATAGATGACTTGAAAACTATAGAAGGGATAACTGACTCTACAGTAGCAGTAATTTTATGCCTAAAGGAAGCTGCAAAGAGAGTACCAAGAGAAGAGTTAAAGAAAGGACCTGTAATGGATAACTTGGAAACCATAGTAAAATATTTGAGGGTGAGTATTGGTTATTCAGAGGAGGAAAAGATGAAAATAATATATTTTGATCAAAAGTGCCGTTTAAAGGGGGAAGAAGTGTTCACTGGTACAGTGGATAAGGTACCTTTTTACATAAGAGAAGTAACAAGAAAGGCATTAATAAGAAAAGCGACGTCAATAATAATATCGCATAACCACCCAGAAGGAAGGTTAAAGCCATCTGATGAGGATCAAGCTGTAACTAAAGACTTGGCTGAAGCTTGTCAGACTATAGGGATTAGGTTACTGGATCACATTATCATTACAAGTGTTGGATATTTTAGTTTTAAAGAGCAAGGACTGTTATAAAGCAGATATTTGAAGATTTTCATGAGTTGTTTAACTACTTGAATGAAGAAAGTATTTGCAAGTACATTAACCATTGCTTATAATTAATGAGAAAGTATATATTGAATTAATAATAAAGTAATAAAGTCGGTTGTAGACTTAGTAAAGTATATTTAATAGCGGAGGCTAATATGAGTAATAAAATAATTGTACCTTTTGATGATCAAGAAGGAGGTACTTACGAGTTAAACATTGATCTTGATAGATTATCAAAAGGTGAGGTGTTAAATGCTATTGTAGGAATAGGTCGTACTAACACCTTTGTAAGCAAAATTAATAAGGCTAAAAAGCCTGAGGAAATAGCACCTTTCCCTGGTAGAGAAGTTCGCGAAAACAAAATCAACTGTGGGAAAGGATTTGACTATGTTTATGGCACAAAACCTGTAAGTGATCAAGAAGATAAAAATCCATTTGCTTCAGCTTTGAAAAAAATAAAGCCAAGTGCAGAAAAGTTGAGCTGGTTTAAGAGTGCTGTGGTAAGAGCAAAAAGTCCAAATGAACTGCACAAGGTTGTAGACGAAGCACTAGCTGCTGGAGCAAGGCTAAATGCATGTAATGATGGAGAGTGGAGCTTCGCGGAATATGTGATACTGGGCACACATTTTCATAAATTTGATAAGGCTGATCGTAAAAAGCTAATACGTAAATTAATGCTAAACGGTGCAGAGTTTCATGATACTTTATTGGAGAATAAATTGATAGGTGAAATCTATAATGAGCTACAACCAGAAGTTCAGCCACATATAGATGAGAGACTAGAAGAACTAGAGAAAGCTGGCGAAAGTGCTGTGCAAGAAGGAGAATTAATAGATGTTGAAATAGATAATACAACATCGTATATAGAATTTTCTGGGGATAGCAAGGTAGAGGTAGCCAAAATACTGGAAGCAAAAAGAGAGCTAGGAAGTAATATTTTAAAAATTGGCAATGATGCAGTTGAGGTTAAAAGTGAGAAGGGAGGTATAAGAAACTATATCGATATGTCAGATGGAAGCTCTATTATATTAGAATTTCCTACAAGCATTGGTAAGCTAGATATTATATTGTACCACGATGTAAAAAAATATGATCAAGTACAAGTCAGAGTAGAAAATAAGGAAATGTGGTCTAAATTACAAGAAAGAGGCGAAGAAATAGGAAAAAATTGTCTTTTTGCTGGAGTAAAACTTAAAGAAGCAGTAGAAAAGGGAAGTTTTATGAGATGTGGCATATGGAATAGCAAGCAGCTTATGAAGGAGGTTGATAGCCCAAGTGAAAAATTGTCTTCATGGGTAGATAAAGTACGTGAAAATAGTAAAGAAACTTTTAGGGGGCTTTAATTCATTTATTTTAAGGTTCCAGAGTCTACCATTATATCTGGAGCCTTTGAGCTATAGTAGAAAATATTATATGTATGGTTCTTTGTATGGAAAAAAGTCTAGACTGTGAGGTAGGGCAAAAAGTAAAAAATTGGAGGTTAGAGAGAGGGTATACTCAGAAGGATTTAGCGGAGAAGGTTGGTGTAAAGTACTGGGCAATACTGCAATATGAAAAAGGGAGTCGTAAAATTCCAATTAAGAAATTATATGCTATAGCAGAAGCATTATCAGTAAATGTTAAAGGTCTAGTTTGTGGAGAGACGCTACCAAATGAAAAAAGATATTTTGAAGATGAAGAAATATTAAATTTAGTAAAGGGTTATAAAGATAAAGAATTAAGCGAGGTATTTTATTTATTAACCAAATTTATTCGTTTGAGTGAGGAAAGAAGCAGAAAAGCGGTAAAAATAGAAGTAGCAAGGGGTTTGATGAAAGTAGGAGTTTCTGCTCATGTTATCTCTCGAACAACTAACTTATCTATTGGTGAGTATGAGGAGAACAAAATTCCGGTTCCATACAAAGTAGGGCAAAGGATAAAAGAGTGGAGATTGATACGAGGATATACACAAAAAGATTTAGCGAATAAAGTTGGCATAACAAATCAAGGAATATACGAATATGAACAAGGGAGAGCTGCTGTCTCACTTGAAATGTTAGATGAAATAGCAAAGGTATTATCAATCAGTATCATAGATCTACTTCCCGAATCAGATGAGGATAGTGAAGCGGAAGAAAAGCTATCAAAGTTGATAGAAGAATACAAAAAGATTGAGAGTCGGGAATTACGCGATATGCTAATCAAGTCTTTATTTGAAGGTATACATGTTTATAGAGAAAAGGTCAGAGAGGAAAAGAAGATTGAAGTTGCAAGGAATTTAGTGAAAGAAGGAATTTCTGTTGATATTATCTTGCAAACGACAGGCTTATCAAATTATATGATTGAGAAATTTTTGTGATTTCATAAAAACTTAGCCAATAGTGGATTTTTTTGTGATAGAATATATGTTTGCTTCTGTAGGAAAAACAGCTTTTAGAGGATTTATCTATGATAATTCAGAGCATATTGGCTCAGTAAGCTACGAGCTGGGGAAAAAAATAGAAGGTTGTAGGATAGTACAAGGGTATACTCAGGCAAAATTAGCAAGCAAAATTGGTTTAACATATAAGGAAATACATAACTTTGAACTAGGGTGCAAGGCTATTACAATCAAAGAATCGTATATAATAGCAGGAGCATTGTCAGTTAATGTTATAGATCTACTTCCAGGACCAACAGTACTAAGAGAAAACAGTTGGTATGAAGATGAGGATAAAGAAATAGTCTATCTAACAAAAATACATAGAGAAATTAAGGATCAGGAATTACGCAAGAAGCTGTATCCATTAGTAAGGTTTGTATATATTAGCGAGAAAATTAGCCAAGAAGAAGCGAAAATAGAAGTAGCAAAGAATCTAGTGAAAGAAGGAGTTTCAGTTGATATTATTTCCCAAGTGACTCGCTTATCTACTTATGAATATGATGATATAGAGAAAGAAATTTGTACTGATTCTATACTCTACAAAGTGGGGAAAAGGATAAAAGAGCAGAGATTAATACGGGAATACACTCAGGAGGACTTGGCAAATAAAATCGGTTCAACACCTAAAGAAATACACGACTATGAACGAGGATATACAGACATTCCAATTGAAATATTATATAAGATAGCAAAGACATTATCAGTTAACATTAAAGCTCTTGGACTAACAGAATATGAAAATGAGCCAGTTTTTGGGTTTATAGGTAAATGCGAAAAAATTGAGGATCAAGAATTACTGGATACGGTAGCCAGATCTTTATCTGAAGGAATGCAAACTGGTAAAGAAAAGGTTAAAAAAGCAGAGAAAATCAAGATTGCAAAAGATCTAGTTAAGGAAGGTGTTGCTATTGATATTATTGTGCGAGCAAGTGGCCTAACTGCTGATGAGTTGGGTGAGTGTGAAAATTGAATATGTTTAAGATATAAGTAAAGTTAGTTAATGATTTAACCAGCAGAATTTGCTAACCAACTTTTTTGGCTCAGTTGAATTTTGCTTGGTATAAATTAAGATATGGAATCGCAAAGTTTATCTATTAATTTCTGGTTGTCCTCTATCATTGCATTTGCCTCTTGCTGAAGAGATTTGATATTTTTGAGTGTAATATTGTCCATCTCAGTCGATGCTACTTTCAATTGCGATTGTATTCTTATATATTTATCGTCTATTACTTGTTCTAGTTGATAATCAACGCAATCCAATCCAGAGGCAAACATCACATTCAGTAGTGGCTTGATCCACCCTATTTTGCCAAATTTCCTTGAGTTAGCATACTTTATACTTCTATCTGTTCCACCAGTGCCTATTGATAGCAGTATAATCTCATCATTTAGAAATAACCTCTTGCCACTTGCATATGCACAAGCCGCTGGATTATTGGCAAACACTCCACCATCTATCAATACTCTCTCTGTTTGGCTAATTTTCAGACGTTTTGGTGTGAAGTACGTTGGAGCAGCTGTTGTAGCTCTGAGTGCATCTTTCAACTTAATGTTTTTTTCTTTCCAACTTTTGAAGAAAAATTCACAACTATTGTGAATGTCATAACTGGTGAGTAGTAGATTACTCGCAACATCGGCCATAGTACTTTCACCAAAGTATTTGTTGAGAATAAATTCCATATTTCTATATGAGTACTGAGAACCACTCAGCCAAGAAGCAATTGATTTTCTCCAAAATGATGATTGAAAGATATATGCTCCATACTCTTGGTAAAGTTCAACCAAATCATTGGCAGAGTATTGAAGTTTATTGCTTTTACAAAGTCCAGCAACAATAATCCCACCGGTTGAGGTTCCTGCCATTAAATCAAAAATCTGGGAAATTGGCTTTTTTGTCCTAGATTCAATTTCTGCTAGAATAATGGCAGGTATTATCCCTCTAATGCCACCTCCATCTACAGATAAAATGTACTTTGTCACTGTAAAATTTATTTGTGTTTGTGAATAGCTTCAAGTTCGTTGACTTCTTCAGTGAGGTTTTTCACTCTCTCTTCAAGTCGATAGACTATTTCGATTAGTCCTTGGTTTTTTTCTATAAATTTATCATGGATGTGTACACGTAAGTCAAGTTTTGCCAACCACCATATGAATCCTACAGTCTGTAGAACTATTGTTATTATTACCGCTATTGGGATTTTTTGCTTTTTCATGTGAAAATATTAACTTGTTATGGATAGTTTTAGAAGTTTATATACAGATTATAGAAAACTTACAGCTTTAGTGATTTCTTTCTATTGATTTGTATCGATCCTCTGCTTCTGCAAGTAGCTTTATTATTTCTCTGTAAGGTTTATCTTTGTTGTGCCTTGATGCCATTACAGCTATTCTTCTAGGGCTTTTTCCATTGCTATCCTTTATGTTAGGATTCGCTCCTTTTTCTAATAGAAACTCAACGATTTCTAAATAGCCTTGATCTGCAGCAGAATGTAGCGCTGTCCATTTAAATTTATTAGTAGCATTAATATCAATACCATCTTCTACTAAAAACCTTACGATTTCTAAACATCCTTCTCCTGCAACATAACGTAATGATTTTTCACCAATACTTATATTATCTTTTATCAAGGATTTCACAGTTTCTAAGTCACAGTTCTTAGCTGCGATTTCTAATGTGGCGCTGTAACTCTCATCTCCTTTTTTAAACAAGGAAAAATATATAACCACAATACACACCGTTAGCACTATAAGAAAAATTAATCCATCAAATTCTCCTTGACGTATAATTGAATTTTTATGAAAAAGCCTTCTTACATTTCTGCTCATGTAGTACTGCAATAATTATACCCATCTAGAATTAAATAATCATTTGCTTAAGTTTCACTTAAACAGCTTTGCTCACTGTTGCCTCTACTATAGTTTGATATCCCCTATTATTGAGAATATGTTCTGCCTTGCTAATTATCCATTCACCTTCAATTTCCTGACAAAATCCTGAAAGACTGATCTTAGCTTCTGCAAATAATTCTGGATTACCAGGAACAGTTACATTTAAATTTGATGTACTACGTTTTAATTGTCTTAACTTAGCTGCTGCTGCACTAATTGCTGATTCTGCAGTAGAGTAAAGCGTTTGCAGAGTATAACTTGGACCCTCATTTCCCACTTCCTCTTCTATAGTTTCTCCCTTTTCATAACTGTGCCATTTTGCAATAACAGATCCATATTTGTTACGCACATTAAAATTTACCTCCCAATTTATAACATCTTTAGGTGTAAGTACTGTTGTGCCTAACATCTTTCCAGTTGCTGATCTTGCTTCTCCCTTTGGAATAAAAATTATATATCCTCCTGCTGGTTTTACTAGTGCATCATATTTTTTCCCTAATCCTTCCAAAAAACTCATGTCGCTTTCTTCTGCTTGGATGATATGTGGTACAAATATATTTTCAAATCTTTCAGCGACTTTACTTTCATACCCATGCTTTTGTGCTATTTCTTTAATTAAATCTCCTAAGGTAATGTCCTTCCATTCCTTTGATTTTCTTTCCTTTAATGATCCTCTTAAACTTGCAGCATCACATTTTATTCTTAAAGTTTGTGGTGGACTTTGTATTGTAATTTGATTTGCCTTATATACTCCCATAGGTAGTAAACCTGTTTCTTTATATCCGAGAAAAATTTGTAAATTACCCTTAAGTTCTAAAGCGCTAGAGCTATAACTAATATATATCTCGGCTTCGTCACTTGTAGTACCGGATCCATCAGTTACACGTAGTGATATTAAACTCTTTTTTAAAACCTCTGTTACTGGGTTATTTTTTGCTACTATATCAAAATCTGGTGTCATTCATCTAAAATATTTATAACAGATTCTTTCAATATTCTCTGAATTTTAGGAAGCTTAATTTTTAATCCAGCGGGCAAAAAACTTCCATGTTCTACAAGTCCTGGATTTTTAAGCAATACTTCCTCCACTACTCCACTACTGTATCCATAATGTTTCCAGCAAATTTCATCTAACATTTCGTTTTCTTTAGTGTAATAATAAATCACTTGCTGTAACTTTTTAACTTCAAAATAAACTCAACTTTTCTTGGTTTTCCATCAGGAAAAAATAATATCTGTTTTTCTTCTACATTAGTAGTGACAAAATTTCCAAGCACATTTCCTGAATTATCAACTAGAACGTGTGGTTCTTGAGTATCACGTATATTTTTTAGCTGTTCTAAGCCATTACTCTGATAATGTGGATAAATCACTCCTGTCAAATCAATACATTCAATTCCTGAGCCAATGTTTTGTAGCGACGTTTTTTCAATACATTCAATTGTATACCACCTTTCTTCTTTAATGTATCTTAGGCTTGTTAGTTCAAGCTTACATTTCCCAAGCAACATTAATGCAACTCTTCAACTATATCAAAAAGTGCTCCACGTGCTTGTTCTCTAAACCTTTCTATTACTGCATCAGCAACACTGCGCACATCTTCAGACTTAATGTTGATATTAAACGTTTGATAGAATGCTTGGTTATATACTTTCGATTCCCTATTTTCATATCTACTTTTCTTGAATGCTTTCTCAACTTCTTCTTGTTCTATAGCTCTTTTTTCTTCTATAACACTTTTAATTTTAAAATTCTCAAAATTGCTTTTGCTATTTTCTGAAAATTGTTTAATAGCACTATTATTTGTCAATGAGGTTCCGTTACTGAAAATGCTATTTTTAGAAAGCTCATTAACAACATTTCCATTATTTTCAAATTTTCTAATCGGACTATTCTCAGCAAATATACTACTTACTGTATTTCCCATCCATGAAAAAGCTTCTCCTATAGGTTTAATGAGTGATTTCCAAAAGCTAGAGAAAAAGTCTTTCACTTTTTGCCAGTTAGTGATAACAAGAGCTGCACCAGTGACAAGACTTGCTACTAAAAGTCCAATCGGGTTACTCATTACAGCAAACGTTATTGCTCTTAGTCCTGTTATTACTGCAGGAAAAACTGTAGCTGATAAAAATGAAAATACTCCAAGTAGGTTTGCTTTCAGACCAAAAATCGTACTTCCTAGCAATGTAAATCCGTATCCTAGTCCTACTGCTGCAATTTTTAAACTTATCAAAGCTGCTAAAGTACTCATGATTGCCGTAGTTAAAGTTGGATGTTTTTCTGCAAAAGAAGCTATACGCTCTGTTATTGTTTTCAAACTTCCAGCTACATAATTTAAAGTAGGTAACATTACTGACCCTAGATTCATGCCAGCTTCAAATACTGCATTTTTAAGTAATTGTAATTTATTAGCTGTAGTATTTGCCCGATTGTTAAATTCGTCCTGCATTGAAGCGTTATATTTTTCTTTATCAGCTAAATGTTCAATAGCTTTCTTGTAAATGTCTAAGCTTCCTACTAAAAGAGCAATGTCATCTTGAAACCCAGCACCAAATAGATTCATAAGAATACCGGCACGCTCTTGATCATCTATTTCTTTTAAAGTTTCAAGAAATTGCAATATTGCCTCTTGAGGATTTTTTTTAATGGTTTGTTCAAGCTCTTCTATACTTGTTCCCATCTCATCTAATGCATCATGAAATTCAGGACTTTGCTCTCTTGCAGTCTGTAGTTTACTAAGAAAGTTATTTATAGCAGTTGCTGCTTTTTCAGGTTGTTTACCTAAGCTTATGAACGCACTTGCTAAGCTACTTGCTTGATCAATTTCTAAACCAAACTGTTTAGCATTACCACCAATTCTATTCAGTGTAAGAACCATTTCCTTAGCTTTGGCAGCAGTATTATCTGAAAGATGGTTTATTATGTTACCTACATTTTCCATACCATCAACTTTAATTCCATAGACATTGGATATTTTCGCAATAGCATTACCAGCTTCTTCTGAAGACATGTCAAACGCTGTGGTCATTTTAGCAACTACTGTTGTAAACTTCATAAGATCATCTTTGTCAATACCAAGTTGACCACCACTTGCAGCTATTTGTGCTAATTCTGCAGCTGACAAGGGTATTTCACGAGATAATTTCTTTAATTCTTTAGCAAACTTTGATGCTTCATCTTTAGTATCATTTTGCACAAATTTTACTACTTTTTTTACATCAGCCATAGCACTTTCAAAATCAATCGCAACCTTGATCGGAGCTGCAAGCGAAAGACCTAGTCCAATAGTCTCTATAATTTGTGACTTAAAATGTGCTTTGCTTGCTAAAAAACTTTGGTGATTACGTATTGCAGACCCAAGCTTACCATACTTACCTTTTAGCGCTTCAACAGATGAGCCAAGTTTATATTGATTACTTACTAATGACTTAATATTTCTTCCACTTTTTCTTACTTCTTCATTAAATGAATTCAAAGCATCTCTCTTTTTCAAATATGCTTCTTTTGCTTTTGTTGCAGAAAACTTAGCTTTATCAAACTCAGCTTTTAAAGTTTTGCTTGGTTTCTCTATTGCTTTCATTTGTTTAGCTAAAGATTTTACCTGATCTTCAAAGCCCTTCCACGACCTCCTGCTAGTCAAAACATCACTACCCAACTGCTTAAACTTTGATACTGATTTTAAAGATGAATCAAGCTTTCTTATATTCTCACCAAGATAAGTAAGTTGATTACTACTGCCCTTTATTACAGTATTAAAACTGCCATCAAGTACCGCACCTATTTTTATCGATAATACTGACATTTGAACTTCCTAGCTAATTTGCTCCATAAAATAAACTCACTAATCTCCATATCAAGAATGTGCTCAACTCCACCACCTATGATAGAGCCAAGCACTAGTATTTCTAATCTCAAGTTTTTTGGATAATCGGTGAAAAAAAATCCTTTAATACTTCTTGAATTTTCACATAATCAGCAATATCTAACTCTTCAATTGCTTCTTTTGCAACTGATGTCAAATTGGCAGTCAAAGTTACTTCCTTATTTAGGTCACTACCATTAATGCGTTCTATTGCCAAGTAGTCTCTAACTTTTGGACGTCTAATGGTAAGTTCTGAGACAGAAATTCCATCTACTGTTATTGGATTATTAAGTGTTATAGCTTGCATATTCCTCCTTAAAAAGCTAATTAAATAAAAGTCTATATCGGCTTTTACATAACTAATTTCTTTGTATGGTGCTATAAATAGGATTAGCTTTGATAAGAATCTTTCCTATGTTCAATTGAAGTAATAACTACTGTATGCTCTGGCGCATCTATGTAATAAAGTATACGGTAGGTACTTACACGTAGACTACGTTGCCCGCTTAAGTTGTGCTTTAATGGCTTTCCAAGTCCAATTGGATCAGCTGTTAGACGCTCCATTATTGCCTTCTTAATCATTAACTTTACTTTTGCTGGAAGAGCCGGAATGTCTTTCTTTATAACAGATTCTGAATAGTCTATATTGTAAGGCTTAATCCCAGAAGGCATCTTGATGTTTAACCCTCTTTTCTTTATAGCGTTCGTCAGCAATCTTAGATAATTCCATATCTTCAATTTCTTCTTCCATTAATTCAGTTAATAACTTTAAAACGGACTTGTCTTGAGATTGTGCTACACTAACAAGTAAACCAGTTAGCTGCTCTATGGAATTTGTATGAGCTTTAGAATCCATATTAACTATATACCTACAACTTCTTATATTTTAACATTTTTATGTAATTTTGTCAACCATATTAGATCCCTAGAATCGTTTGTAGCAAGGCCATTTGATCAACACCATTTATCTTTCTTATCATATTTTCAGCATCGATCTCTATCAGTTCATTACCACCTATGGTAAGTTTATAGTAATGAGCAGCTACAGTACACTTCAGCGTTGCTTTTTCAGCAGGTTTCCAGTTACCAAAATCAAATTCTCTGAATATGCCCCTAAGGTTGATTATTACTCCTTCAATATCGTTACTACCACTTCCTTGCATTCCACCTCTGAGTGTCAAAGCTACTGAATTCCCATTTATCAACCCAAATAGCCGAAAGAGTTCTGTGTCGTATTCAGCAAAAGTAAAGTCTGCTTCAAGCTTTTCCATGCCCATGTCAATATTTATTGGAATATCCATACCACCAGCACGGTACTCCTCTGTTTTTATTGTAAGCTTTGGTAGCGTTATTTCATCTATTTTCCCTGCATAGCCTCTACCATCAACAAATACGTTAAAATTTCTCAATATTTTGGGTAACACTTCACTTTCTCCTAACTTATTACACTATTATTTACAAGATGGGATCTGAATATTATTTGCTCAGCTGGATATGGCGGTGTAAACTCAAAATCAAAAGACACTTTTCCGCTTGCAATATTTGCCGGTGTATTGAGTTCGGGAGTTGCATAACATTTTCCACTGATAATCGCTCCTTGTGCTTTTAAATTGGCCAAATAAGAATTTACCCCCTCAATCACATCATCTATATAGGTTTTGGTAATATTGCGATCAACTGCCCATAAATGAGCTCGAAGTAAACTATCGTTAATTAAATCTGCAGTCCTTCTCACTGACAAAAAAGCCCATTTTGAGTCATTTGAACATGTCCTATTTCCCCAAAGCCTATAGCCATTTTGATGAATTATCGTTGTTACTTCATTTTCATTTAAGTGGTTTGCTCTGCAATTTGTATTACCGAGAGTAAAATCAATAGGCCTGCTTGTTCCAACAATACCGTTTATTTCTTTATTTGAAGGTGAGTGCCAGAAGCCTTGCTCGCTGTCTATCTTAGCTATTAAACCAGCTACAAATGGACTCGATGGCAAGATTTCTTCTTTTCCTTCAATAAATAACTTAATCCATGGGTCAACCACGTAAACTCTTGAGCTGCGTACACTTTTTCTCCATTTTATTGCTTCTTCATCATTGGTATTTGGTCCATCTGCTACTATTATTGCTCTTAGCTTTTCTGCTATAGGAATTAAAGCGCTAACCACTGGATTTCCAGCATCTCCAGATAATTGATGAGTAAACTGAGGTGCAATTAGTATTCTTGGCGCAACATGAACTATACTTTCACTACTGAGGAACGCCTCT
>NZ_JAIZNT010000004.1:0-138551 GCF_020405475.1 Wolbachia endosymbiont of Tribolium confusum
TTATATTGAGCCAAAAGATATAAAGATAGATGGAACAGCAACACGTATAGAATGGCCACCAGTGTTTTGCCATGCAGGAGAGGAGTATGCAATAGTACTGCTTACTGATGATCCTGGTACTGCAGTCAAAATAGCAGAACTTGGCAAATATGATGCAGTAAATAGCCGTTGGGTAACAAGTCAGCCATATCAAGTAGGAGTATTACTATCATCGAGCAATGCAAGCACCTGGACTCCACATCAAAATTTAGATTTAACGTTTCGACTACTAGCTGCAAAATTTAGTGAAGTTTCTCATGTTGTTGATCTGGGCAAAGTTACTGTAAATAATGTATCAGATTTAATTGTTTTGACGAACGTCGAAAAAGTAGCATTTGATACCAATGTAGAATTTATCTTAACAGATGAAGAGGGAAGAGAAAACTTTTTGTCTGATAATTTACCGCTCGCACTGCGTGAAAGACTATCTGGAGAGTTAACAGTAAAGGCAAATTTAAAAGGGTCAAAAGAAAAAAGTCCAGTGCTATATCCTGGGTTACAGCTAGTTCTGGGAAATATAGGGGAAGAAGGAGATTATGTCACGAGGAGCATTACCGCAGGAGCTAACACTAAAATTACCATAACGTATGATGCATTAATACCTGGTACTGCAGATGTAAAATCATATGTGGAACAAAGCGCTAAAGGATGGCAATTAGTAGATTTAACAGCAGGAAAACCAATTGGAGAAAATTGGGTAGAGAGAGTCCACATACTGACAAACTTTAATGGCAATGAGACAAGGATAAAATTAGTTTTAAGTGGAACAGTTGTCTATCGTCCTAAAGTCAAAAATTTGCGAGTGATTATTACTTGAATCAATGCCAAATGACCAAAGCAAACGAGGATATACACTACCACATCCAGAAAATATTGCTGTGCAGGATGTTGTTCGTATCCGTACCACAATTGAGAAAATAGATGAAGATATTACCGAAAGAGAAGATGAGCATAATCAACTTAAGAGTAATTTTGAGCGGTTTAATTTTGAGACTTTTTTAAATTTTTGGGAATGAAAGAAGCAATATACCAAAGGATAAAGGATTTAGCAGCAAGTAGCACACCTGATCAACTGGCATATCTTGCAAAATCGCTGGAATTGATAGCAGATAAAAAAGCTATTGCTGACATTGTGCAGATGACTGAGGTAAAAGAGATAATTGATGCACTACAAAAGAGGCTTAAGGATTTAGCAGAAAACAGTACACCAGATCAATTAGCATATCTTGCTAAAGCATTGGAATCAATAGTCGACAAAAGTGCAGTTTCTGAAATTGTACAGATGACTGATGGTAAGCTAAAAGAACTTCTTGATAGTGCAAAAAAACACTTAACTGATCTGGATACTAAAAAAACTAGCTCTTTAGCAATGATCTCTGAATCAGAGAAGCAGTTATTAAAGAGAATTGATGAAAAAGGAACAACAAATTTATCACTACTTGATACGAGAAAGAATGCAAATATTGCAGCAATAAATAGCATTAGTAACAGTCATAAAGATGGTCTTAAAGGTTTAGTAGAAGATTTTCGTGCTGTTAATAATGTACCATCTGGCTCATCAATTATAGGAGAAATAGAAACTCGAATTAAAAACATCTCTAATGAGGTAAAAACTCGGGATGAACAGTTAAAAGTGTCTCTTATAAATGAAATAAGAAAGCGCAACATGGTTGAATCAGGGTCATTACCTTTCTTATTTGGTGTACTTGGCAGAAAAAATAATTACTTTGGCCACGGAACTTTTATGACAGAGCTTGGAAAGTGGAGTAGTGATATAACAAAAACCGACTATATGTTGCAATTACTAGCAGGTAGCCATATATACGATACAGATTACGTTAGTTTTTATCGGCCAAGACAACTCAGTTTTATAGAGGGAAGCAAGGGAACATTTATTTACGGAGAGTTATACACAAACAGTTTTTCTGGTAGTTATGATCAAATATACTATTACCCATATGCTGCACTTGGAGTAGTATTTATAAAAAATACAACGAATGTGAACATAAATAAAACTATAGAGTTTGTTGGATCATCGTATTCGAGTACGGAGTATGGAGGTGCAGGATTATTTGTGGGAACTCCTGATAATACTAATTCTAATAAATCAAGAATTTCAAGAATAATATGGAAAAATGTTTACCAATACACGAGTTCTGATAGCAAGTTAGCCGGATCTGGCAATGTAGAAATTCCAGCAGGAAAAACAGTTGCAATATTACTTTACACATCATCTTATTTATATTCCAGAACAAAAGTTAGTGAAGGTGTGCTCTCAGGTAATGTATATACCTATGGTCAATTTATTCAGTGGGGGATTTATAACATACGTAGCAATGTTCTAACTACAGGACTTGAAGTAGATGTGGAGAGAACGCTAAAAGCTTGGCAATGTCCAGGGTTATCTAGCACATGTGAGATTTGGCAGTAAATTAAATAGGGAGGGAGATGATATGAATTGTTATTGCTTGGTTGGAAGCATGAGAAGGTATAATAACTTCTCAGAGTGGATAGGTGGCAGGTTGAAAGTTTTTGTGAGGCCCTTTCTGCTTTTTGCAGTATACAGGAAAAAGACCTCGTGAGGGAGATTAATCGCCCCTGCCACCGAAAACCATCATGCGGCCTATAAAATTTAGTGACCGCGTATAGGAGAATGGACCAACCGGTAATATTCTACTCTGATATATTGGAGTATTCAATAAGAGGGAAAATTTATGCGTTATATAGGTGTTGATTTACATACTAATAGTTTTACTGTTTGTTATTTAGAACAGGAAAAACCAGAGCATATTAAAACATTTCGCTTACAGGATTTAGATAAATTTATTAAAGATCTTCGAGAAACAGATGAAGTAGCTTTTGAAGCAACAGGGAATAGCTGTTTCTTTTATGATGAAGTGTCACCCTGCGTTAAGCGTGTTGTTGTGGTTGCTCCCTTGCAATTTGAAGTTATTCGTCGTTCTGTAAATAAAACAGATAAACATGATGCAAGAGCTATTGCTTTTTTTCTCAGCAAAGATATGTTGCCTGAAGCAAAATGCAAGAGCAAACAATGCCAACAGTTAGCTTCTCTTCTTAAAACAAGAGATCAGTTAGTAAAATCACGGGTATCTTTAATCAATAAAATGCATGGACTTTTCAATTACCACGGAATAAAGATTAAAAAGGAAGTACTGACAACCAAAACGGGATTTGAACGCTCTCTAGGTAAACGTGATTGGAGTTACTTGGAAAAGGTTGAGATTGAAGTAATTAGCAGTAACCTGGAAGTTATTCGAGAAAGTCTCAAAAAACTTGAAAAGGAAATGATAGCTTTTGCCAAACAGCTCCCTGGATTTAATAATCTCATCAGTATTAAAGGCATTGGTGCAATTTCTGCAGCTGTCTTTGTTGCAACAATTGGTGATATTAATAATTTTAGTAATCCAGAAAAACTGACAGCTTATTTTGGAATTGTACCACGAGTTTCTCAATCTAATCAACAATGTACAATTGGAAAGATTACCAAACGTGGACCGAAAATAGGTCGTACTTCTTTAGTACAGTGTACTTGGATTGCTATACGTTATAGCCCTTATTTGAGAAGCTTTTATGAACATGTGAAAAAAAAGCGTGGTGCTGCTAAGGCTATTACTGCAACTGCTAGGAAGTTTCTAACAACCATTTTCTATACTCTTAAAAACAACTGGGTTTTCAAAGATTTTACAAAATATGAAATTTATAGTTGACAACAATCATAGGAGACAAATCTAATTAAAGTAAGGCGAGTAGAAAATTATGAGGAAATAGTTGAAGCAATAAAACAAAGTGCTGAAGAAAACTTGAATGAATTAGGCGATTATATAGATAGAAATTTTAATGAGCTATTAAGTTACATAGAAAGTAATCAAAACGAGGTTAAGAAAGTCTTTAGTGAGTTAATCAAGCAACATCGGCAAGCTAGTGAAGAAATAGCAAACTCTATTGCAGAGGGAAGAGAAGAAAATAAAGAAGGCTTCAAGCAAGTAGGTCAAAAGCTTGATGAAATACATAGTACGATTGTAGCAGGGCAGGAAAATAGACAAGTAAAGGAGCCAATTTGGTTTGATGTGAAAAGGCCAGTAAGTTTATTTACTGGGAGAAAAGAAGAATTGATTGATCTACATAATAAGATACAACGTAATTCAGGAAAGGTAACAGTAATATCACAAATAACTTCAATTAGCGGGTTAGGGGGAATAGGTAAAACTGAGCTAGCTAGAAGATATATTCAAGAATATAGTAACGATTATTATAACAATGTTATATGGATCAATGCTGAAAGCGAGGTAACTCTTATTGAATCATTTACTCGATTAGCGAAGGATAAACTAAGAATTGATACAAAAGATACAAATGGAGAAGAAAAGGATATACAAGCTATCGTAGAAGAGGTTTATGAATTTTTCAGTAATAGCAAAAGCTTGTTTATTTTTGATGATGCCGAAAAAAGTAATTATTTGAATAAGTTTTTACCACTACATGATTTATTACCGGGTGGTAATAGACCTTATATTTTAATTACTTCTCGTAATCGAGAGTGGGAAAGGGGGATAGAAGTTATTAATCTCAACGAATTAAAGTCAGAAGAAGCGATAGAATTTGTAAAAAAGGGCTTGAGTATAGAAGATGAATCTCAAAATGAAAAGATAAAAGCTTTAGTAGAAAAGTTACAACACTTTCCTTTAGCTATGCAGCAAGCGATAGCATATATTGAAGATCAAAGAGTTACTAGGGAATTTGATATAAATGATTATCTGAACGAATATGAAAAGAAGACAAAAGACTTGCTTAATTATGAAGCATTTAAAGGAATTGATAATGACTATGCAAAAACAACTTTTACAACTTGGAAGATTACAACCGATAAAATAGCAAGCGATAGAGAGAATGGAAAATTAGCTTTAAGGATTCTTAATATTATATCTTATCTTGCACCTGACAAAATTAGCAGAGAAGTATTTTTAGGTTTGACAGGGATTGGTGAGGAGGAATTAAGGTCAGCTGTTCGTTTGCTCATAAAATATTCTGTGGTGAATGGTGAACAAAAGCAAAGTGTGTTGAGTACTCATAAATTAGCTCAAGAAGTGACAAGAATAGAATTAGAAGAAGAAGGTAAAAGTGAGGAGGTTATGAAAGAGACTTTCGAGCTTCTCAGAGTAAGTTTTCCTTATGGTAGTGATAAATTAGAAGACTATGTCAAAAGACGACAATTATTACCGCACTTAGAGGCATTTTTATCATATATAGATAATTGGTTAAAAAAGAACCCTGAAGATAAACAAAAAATGGAAGAAGATTATCTTGAGGATTTGTTAATACGAATGAATGGTGGGTATTTTAACTTGGGTAATCCTCAAAGACAAAAGGAATTGCTAGAAAGGGCGTTACCTATTTTAGAGAGTCGTTATGGAAAAGGACACTTTGAAGTGGCTAGAGCTCTAGTAAACTTGAGTATCAGTTATGGAGCTTTAGGTGATGCCCAGGGAGCAAAAGAGTTACTAGAAAGGGCTTTACCTATTTTAGAGAATCATTACGGAGAAGATCATTTTGAAGTGGCTATAGCTCTAGTAAACCTGAGTGTCACTTATGGAGTTTTAGGTAATTATCAGAAAACAAAAAAGTTGCTAGAAAAGGCTTTGCCTATTTTAAAGAAACATTATGGAGAAGATCATTTTGAAGTAGCTAAGATACTAGTAAACTTAGGTGTTACTTATGGAGCTTTAGGTGATCATCAGAAAGTAAAAGAGTTGATAAAAAAGGCTTTACCTATTATAGAGGATCGTTACGGAGAAGATCATTTTGAAGTAGCTAAGACGCTAGTAAACTTAGGTATTACTTATGGAGTTTTAGGTGATCATCAGGAAGTAAAAAAGCTGCTAGAAAAGGCATTACCTATTATAGAGAATCATTACGGAGAAGATCATTTTGAAGTGGCTAGAGCTCTAATAAACCTGAGTGTCAGTTATGGAGCTTTAGGTGATCATCAGAAAGCAAAAGAGTTGCTAGAAAGGATACTACCTATTTTAGAGAATCATTATGGAGAAGATCACTTTGAAGTAGCTAAAACAATAATAAGCCTGAGTATCAGTTATGGAGCTTTAGATGATTATCATAAACAAGCGGAGTTGCTAGAAAGGGCTTTACCTATCTTAGAGAATCATTATGGAGAAGATCATTTTGAGGTAGCTAAAACGCTAGTAAACTTAGGTGTTACTTATGGAGCTTTAGGTGATTATCAGGAAGCAAAAGAGGTGCTAGAAAAGGCATTACCTATTGTAGAGAATCATTACGGAGAAGATCATTTTGAAGTGGCTAGAGCTCTAGTAAGCCTGAGTATCAGTTGTGGAGCTTTAGATGATTATCATAAACAAGCGGAGTTTCTAGAGAGAGCGTTACCTATTTTAGAAAATTATTATGGGGCAAACCATTTTGAAGTAGGAATAACTCTAAAAAATTTAGGTATTGCTTGTCTAGCTTTAGGTGATGCTCAGGAAGCAAAAGAGGTGCTAGAAAAGGCATTACCTATTATAGAGAATCATTATGGGGAAGATCTTTTTAAGGTAGCTGAAGTACTAATGAACCTAAGTATCAGCTATGGAGCTTTAAATGACTATCGGAAACAAAAGGAATTGCTAGAAAGGGCTTTGCCTATTTTAGAGAAGCATCACGGAGAAGATCATTTTGAAGTAGCTATAGCTTTAGAAAATTTAGCTTCTGCTGATAAAGCTTTAGGTAATGATCGGAAAGCAGAAAAGTTGCTAGAAAGGGCTGCTAAAATATATCAAAGAGGTAAAACTTTAGTTGAAGAATGTTTGCCGAGCACAAGTTCAGGAAGGAGTAAAAGAGAAGCAAAGATTGGGGAATGTGAACTGTCTTGGGAAGACGTAGATAAATTTAATACAGAAAAGGATGAGAAAAGAGATTTTAGTAAAATTAAAATCGATAGTGAGAAGTTCGTTAATTATATTAAAGATCTACCAGAGAGAAAGCATTTTCAGCTAATTGAGCTAGCAGATAAAGTTGAAGTTACAGGTAGGTTTCGCGATTTAGTCAATAAGCTTACTAGTAATCAAAAAGTCATGAATCATTTAAATAGAGTAAAAAAAATCTCCAGTATAGCTATGCATGGAATGATGGCTAAAAATGTTCTAGCTGACTTTTTAAATGGAGATTATGAAGGTGTGGCAATTAATGTTGGCTTTATTGCCGGTGGTCAAGGATTTGCTAAAGTTGCTGAAGTTGCATCTCGTAAAGGATTAAATTTACTCTCAGAAGGAAAAATATTACTTGGTAGATCTTTAAAAGTAGCATCACCTTTACTTGCTCAAGGTACTTCTGCTTTTATTATTTATGATCTAGTAAATCAGATAAAAGCATTTAAAAATGGAACGAAAGAAGCACTGGTTGGCATAGTAGAAGATAGTATTTACTTAGGAGTTGACGCTGCAGAGATTGGGATTGAAGTTGCTGAAGCTTTTGAAGTATTAGAAGGAGTATCAAGTATTACTGGACCTATTGGAGCAGGAGTTGGCGCTGTAGTATTTGTTGGCACTGATGTTTACATGGCAGTAAAGAGAGTTGATAAAATTGATCAACTTATTCACTTAAGTGAAAGAGAAAAATTTATTGAAGGATTGCGTGCGTTTATAGGTATGCAACCTGAACAATATATAGAAGAGTTAATGGAGGAAAAACAACTTTATAACCAATTAGTTAAGCAAGGATTTGAGTATTTAAAGGAGCATAGTGATATTCAAAGCTATGTCTTTCCTACTGGTAAATCAGTTGTAGATTTTTGTCATAAAGTGCTATACCCAGCACTAAGTGGAATGACACCACGTTATTATACTGAAAAATGCACAACTAAATTTGAGATAGATTTAGACAGTACAGTATTACTTGATAGAAAAAGAACCAATATAAAATGGAGTAGAGCAAGACCAGATGATCCAAGTGGAGGAAAATTGCTTTGTTTACCACAGGAAAATGACGAACCTGCGCCAAGTTATGGCTCATATTTATGTGAAAATGCAATTGGTTTATCTAATAACAAAACAGAAGGGTATACTTTAATTAATTTAGGAGAAGGTGAAGATTATGCCAGAGGATTCAAGAATAGCCCAAACATGTTTGTAGTGAACGATGGGTTTAAAAGATATTATGGAGGAAATAAGAATGATATATTTATTTTTCAGGAAGGTCTTACAGAAGGATATTTGCATGGGGAAGGTGGAATTGATACCTTAGATCTGACTGAATTTGCTCAAGAAGTCGTAGTTATAAGCGTTTACTTAAATACAAGTATTGGTTATGTAGTATATAATCACCATGGTTATCATCGCTTTAAAATTAATTCATTGGAAAGAGTGCTTGGCAGAAAAGCTAAGGCAGATCGTATATTTAGTGCATGTGAAACTAAATTTGTAGATGGTAATGGTGGTGAGGAAGATCAACTTGATTATGTAAAGATAGAAAATAATAACTGTTACTATGATATACAAGTAATAGTTAGGAATTACACTGAAGTAGATAATATGGCACTAAAGGGTAACTTTAGCTATATTGTACCATTTCAAAAAGGTAGCGCATCTGTTAAATTACTTACTAATTTGGAAAGTAATCATAGGTTTATATTCGATTACTTGCTTCCTGATATTCAGAGTGTTGATATTGAAGGTCAAAATAGTATAAGGTTCGATTTTTTTCCAAAAGTAGCAAATGGCAACTTTAATGTAACTATCTTATATAATATAATAAACAATATAACCTATCAATTAAAAGACGGAACCGAAATAAAAGTAAGTAAGGAAAGAAATTTATATGCAATACAGAGTGCTAATACAACCATTGACAAAATTATAGAAAGTTATCCAGCTATAGCAAATAAACTCAATATGACTATCGCTGTTCAATCTGATAATGAATCTATACTTGTTGGCCATGGGAAATGTGAGGTACTCCGCAATAATCCAATCCATAACAGTCACTTAATTGGAAATGGTGGTGAGAATATATACGTAATTACTATAGCTTCAGGTGAGCAAAGATATGAACATAGTGTTTTTTCTATACCACAAGTAAACATCTACAATCTTGATAGAGCAAGTTCTATAGATACGTTAGATTTACGTAATGTGGTAAAAATAATACAAGATGATTTAAAAGTGCATATTAGTTTGCCGAGAATTTATCAAGATGGAAATGATTTGCTAGTTAAGTTAGAAGCAGAAAATATGGAACAAAATTTTTCAGCAGTAGAAGTGCTAACAGTAAGATTAAAAGACGGTTTGGATTGGTATCAAAAGCTTCATATTATCTCAGATAATGCGCTTATGAAAATCAGTTCTGAATTAGAATTAAAACCACTACCTTTGATATTTGGAAAGGATAAGGAGATTATTGTGGTAACCGTTCAAGATGTGGAGGAAGGTACTGAGCTTATCACGCCTAGAAAAGGAGGAAACTATACTTTTGTTCGTAACAATTTCCGTGATTTAATAATAACTAATGCTTTTGACTCGACTATTACTAGAGATGATCTTTGCAGTATTACACTTAATAAATTCTATAAAATACCTAAAATGAAAACGTTATCAATAAAATTTGCTGATAAAGAGATAATGTTAAAAGATCATCAGAAAGAAATAAGTACGGCAAGAGATATAAATATTGTAAAAAGAGAGTATAATGAGCAATTATATAATGATGTTTTCAATCGTAGTGAACAAGTTATGTTATCTGATCAACCTCATAGACATAGGCGGCACATTAGAAATCGTAGAAGTGAATACACAATGAGTAGTGGTACAAGATCATCTTCATGGATAAATGGTTTGTTTGGTTGGGTAAAGAGCTCTATAGGAGGGTTGTTAAGTTTTAAACCTGAACAAACATCAAGCACTCCAAGTCCAATCTCACAAGTAGATGCAAAAATGGATGTAAATGGTACGATAATGTTACTTGACGTGCTCGTTAGAAAAGTTACAGGTCAAAAGTATATTTCTACAGGAGATCGATCTATATCTCCACTAGAGGCACAGGAATATACACTCAATATTACAAAGGGATTTGAGAAAGTAGTAGAGCAAGCTGGATTAAAAAGTGGTGTATCAATGCATCGATTAAATATTGATTATATGGGAATGCAAAAAGAGATTACTAGAAAAGTCATGAGTGGTAAATTTAATGAGATTTCAGGTATTTTAAAATCATATGTAGGGAAAGCATGTCCTGGTGAAGAAGCTGGTAAATTAAGTACGAAGAAATTTGACAAGTTTATAGCGCAATTTGATAAGGGCCTGCTAAATCAATCAATAGAGCAGATATTACACAACAGAGATGGTAGATTAGAAGTTGATGATACAAAGCAAATGAGTTTAGAGCCTCAAAGTTATTTAAGTAATGCTTCTGTTCAAAGCCATCCAAAAGCATCAACTTGTCTTTCTGAGATAGGAGTAACCAAGCTTGGAGGTAATATCAATAGGTAGGTTATAATATAAGAGGTAATATGCCAAGTAGTGAAAAATTTAAAGTGAAGGTAGCAAAATTAGCCAAAATAATTAGGGATACCAGACCAAGTTTGATGGTCCTAATACTAAGAATGTGTTTTCCATATTGAACTTACAGCACGTAGCTTTGATATAGAAGTTTGGGTAACGTTATGATAGTAATTTATATAATTCTATGTGCAATCTTCATAGCTGTTTTAGACAGTTCATTAGACTCTTAATTAGGGGATATTTCTCACTTAGAAAAGGTTTTCATAAATGTTAAAGTGAATAAGTAGGGATATTATGCTTTTTTCTTAAGTTGCAAAATTTCAGAATGAGAGAGACCAGTAATTTGAGCTATAACATCAATAGAGACACCGGCCTTGAGTGAGTTGGGAGTGTTAAATAAACTGTGTCAAACCAAGAAATAAAAATATAATTGATATAAAAAAATGGAGGTTTGACATGAGTCAAGTAAACAGAACTACCGGTTTGGTAGACTATAAAGAACTGGAAGCAAATATTCTATCATCGATAAGAGAAGGAAGGCCGCTGACGGGAAGAGATGGAGCATTAACACCGTTTATAAAAAGGTTGCTAGAGGCAAGTCTGGAAGGTGAAATAGAAAGCCACATGTCAGCTAAAAGTGAAGAAAATAACCGAAGAAATGGGAGAAACGCAAAAACTTTACGCACGAGTGGAGGCTCATTTGAGTTGTTAACACCTAGAGACAGGGAAGGAAGCTTTGAACCCCAAATAGTTAGAAAAAGACAAACAAGCCTACATCCAGAACTTGAAGCAAAGGTCTTAAGCACATTTGCCAGTGGCATGGGATACAGAGATATAGCGTCACATATTGAGGAAATTTACGATCACAAAATATCGGCGGCAGAGATATCAAGTATTACTGACAAACTGCTACCAGTAATCAACGAATGGCGTAGTCGTCCGCTGCAGTCTGTATATCCGATAGTTTTCATGGACGGAATATTTTTTAAAGTCAAGGAGGACGGGCATTGTGTAAGTAAATGTATGTATAATATATTAGGTATAGATCAAAATGGCAGAAAAGAAGTATTAGGTTTTTATTTAGCTGAAAGTGAAGGAGCTAACTTCTGGTTGGGAGTACTAAATGATCTCAAAGAGAGAGGAGTGGAAGATATTCTAATTGCATGTGTAGATGGGCTAAAAAGCTTTCCTGCAGCAATAAACGGTGTGTTCCCTAATGCAGAAGTGCAGATGTGTATAGTGCATCAGATACGTAACTCACTGAAGTATGTAGCTAGTAAAGATGCAAAGAGTTTTTTGAGTGATTTAAAGAAGGTATATCAAGCTTCAAGTAAGGAAATTGCCGAGAATTATCTGTTGGAATTAGATGAAAAATGGGGCACAAAGTACCCTATGGTTATAAAATCTTGGCAGAATAATTGGGAAAACCTATCTGGTTATTTTAAGTATTCCGATCCAGTTAGGAGGATAATCTATACTACTAATCCCATAGAGGGGCTACATAGGCAAATTAGGAAATTCACCAAAACCAAGGGCTCATTTACCAACACAAACGCCTTGTACAAACAGGTATATTGTGCTATAAAAAAAGTAGAGCAAAAATGGGTAATGGCTTTGCCTAATTGGGCATTAACTATATCTCAGCTCGATATTTTCTTTCCCAACAGATTGAAAATTCAGTTGAGCTAAAAATGTGGTTTGACACAGTTTATTTAACACTCCCTGATTCCAGCGTCACGCGCTGGAATGACACCTATTTGCTTTCATTGGTTCCTTTCTTATCATCCGAGTGGCCTTTTCTTTTCATTCAAGTAGCCGCGCTGTAGAATAAAATTTTTTATTTTAATGAAAAAATTGCTTCCGCATACTCAAGATGCCATTATAATGATAGTAGAGATATTTAGAGAGCTCAAAATCTATCTCGGTCTGCAGACCTTTTAACCAATTTTTCAATAAAAACTTTAGTGACATCTGTTGTATGTACACTCTGAATTTCTTTTATACAGGAGGATTTTATGCCTAGAATTCCAGATACTTGACCTTTACTTTAGCTAATAACAGGCGCCTGTAGTTTTTAGATTAGTGTTAACACGGTTTTTCTGCTTTTTTTACTTAATGTCTTAACTCAATACACACCAGAATCATTTACTGCTTCTAATAAATATAACATTGCTATCACTAACGATATTGTTGTTTTATGCTACAATGTAGATGACGCAGATTTTGCATCGTAATAACATTTTTGTATGATTAATGTTAAGTTAATTACTAGCCCAGCAATATTGCTAAGCACAATAAAAGTTAACCCCTCATAGAGACCATAGATAAGCCAAGAAAATGAACAAATAACAAAATTTACTAACATCAGCATCGATATATCACGAATAATTTTAGTGACATATGATTTATATACTTGAGGTAATAATCCAACTAGAGACGAAATTAACGCAATGAAACCGAAGCACTTTCCTACGCTTATATACATATACCATCCTTTTATTAATATATTAAATTTAAAATGTTGATAATATTAAATTTCTTTCGACCATTACTAAACTATAATAATGATATAGCTTAAACCAAAAAGAATTAAAAGTATACCTAAGCTAATTATTATCCAAACTAATAGTCGGCTGTGCATCCTGCTCAGAAATCAGAGCAACTAGCAAATTGTTTATCAATTGAACCTTTTGTTTTCCATCCAATTGTAAGCTTTTATTTTTTTCAAAATGGGCTATTACTTCTTCGATAATTCCTATTGCATTTTGCACTATATGCTTTCTTGCAGAGGTGATGGCATGCGCTTGTTGACGCCTCAGCATTGCTTGTGCAATCTCAGATGAATAGGCCAAATGCGATATTCTCGCTTCTGCAATTTCAATTCCAGCAATATTCAATCTTTGTTGTAGCATTGATCTCAATTCATTTGAAATTTTATCAGAATTTTTACGCAAAGATTCCTCATCGTTTTCGCTATCATACGGATAATTACTTGCCAGTTCTCTAATTACCGAGTCACTTTGCACAAAAACGAATTCATGATAATTATTAACATCATAATATGCCTTTGCAGGACTGCTCACTCTCCAAACAATTACTACTGAAATCTCTATCGGACTTCCATTAGCATCATTAACTTTAATTTTTTCTGTATTGATATTCTGAAATTTCAGAGAAACTCTATATTTACTCGAAAATGGAAGCGTTACGCATATTCCAGACTTAAAATAAGTTCCAATATAATGACCAAAAAACTCTATCACTCTTGCTTCATTAGGGTCATTAACAAAAAATGCCTGAAGAAAAGTCAAAATTGAAACAGCAGCAACTCCAAGTGCAATTGTGCTGTCATACACAAAAAGTACCAATAAAACTAATCCTAGTACTATTAGTACAGGAAAAGCCCGAATTTTACTTAGATTTCTATCATTTATTGTATTTTTATCTGTACTGTCTTCATCAGATTGCTTTTTCACTTGCACCCTCTCTGCTGATTATTTCATCTACCTTACTTACAAATAATTTAAACTCTCTTAATTCACGATCAGGCAACTTTACTTCAGTTCTACTTGCTATTGTAAGTGGATCAATGTGTTTACCATTATATATAACTTCGTAATGTAAATGGGGTCCTGTTGCAACACCAGTGCTGCCAACATAAGCAATGATTTGTCCCTGCTTTACTTTAGAGCCTAACTTTATATCGCTACTAAATTTGCTTATATGTGCGTAACAAGTTGAATATTTATTGTTGTGCTTTATTTTGATGTAATTCCCATAGCCACCATTCTTTCCTATATATTCTATTACACCTTCTGCAGTGGCGTGTATAGGAGTGCCAAGTTTAGCTGCATAATCTACTCCTTTATGAAAAGCAATTTTACTATGAATGGGATGCTTTCTATTACCAAAATTCGAGGATATACGAAAATCTCCGTTTAAAGGACTTACAAAAATTTCGCTACTCTTCAAGCTTACCCCCTCTTTATTAAAATACCTTTCTTTGCCGCTCTGTGATTCATAATGATACAAACTAATGGCCTTTTTATCTGTTATCAGTGAAGTATATAAAATTTTTTCTTCAGCTTTCTGATTACTCTCACACAGAACTTCCAACTTGCTTTTGGGCACAATGTCTTTTTTAAAATCTACACCATAATCTTTATATATGCTGATTAATCTCATTATTGTATCTGGCGCCAAACCTCCTGCATCAAAAAAAGAGGATTTTATGTCACTGGATATGAATAACAACTTTCTATCACTTTCTGTAGCTTTTTTTTTCCTGATCCCGTCTTGGAATAACACTGGAGAGTGGGTTAGTGTCATTTCAGTGCTTGACACTGGAATCCAGTTTTTTAATCGAAAATGTTGTATAGCGTGCTGTTTACAATCAATTTCCAGTGTCTGGGCACTGGAATGACAATAGTCTTTCTGCGCAAATGTTTCAGTTGCATATGCTGGTAAAATACAAAGCAGTGGAAGTATTACCAGCCTCATAGTTTATCAGCAAAAATAAAATTACCTTCAACATACTGCACATCATCATTATCTTCTAGCTCTTCAACTAATGTAGATAATTTATCAATTAATTCTTTGTCGCTAACTTCAATCAGGTCCTTTGGTTGCCATGAAAGACGAGCAAGTTCTGGTTCTCCAAATTTTGTATAGAAAGCGTCACGTACTTTACCAAAGTCTTTTACTTCACAAGTTATAACATATAATTCTTCTTTGTTATTTTCCTCAACATTCAATACTTCTAATTCAATTCCATAGTTAAATAAATCTTCAAAATTTATACCCTCTGCTTTATAGACAATTAAGCCTACATGATCGAAAAGGTAACTCACACATCCTGTTTCTCCCAAATTACCGCCTTTGCGAGAAAAGATATAACGTATCTCAGAAGCAGTTCGGTTGCGATTATTTGTCAGAGCATGGACAATAAGTGCAGCACCAGAAGGTCCGCAGCCTTCATATTGTATTTCTTCATAACTTTCTCCAGCAACGTTACCAGCTGCATTTTTTATTGCTGTTTCTATTTTATCTTTTGGTAGATTTTCCTTTCGCGCAGCAAAGATAGCAGAGCGAAGACGTGGATTGAGTTCGGGATCAGGCAGCCCTTGTTTTGCAGCAACTGTTATTTCCCTAATGAGCTTCGTAAATTTTTGCGAGCGCTTTGCATCCTGAGCACCTTTTCGATGTTTTATATTTGAAAACTGTGAATGACCAGCCATAAGAAAACTAATTCACCCCTTCTGCTAACATATTTTCATACTGCTCAGCTTCTAAGTCAAGGCCAAGAGCTAAGTGAGCTGTTATTAAATAACTAATAACTCTAGAAGAATATTTATCGCTTATCATATTTTGAAAACGCTTAATTGCTGCTAAATATTCACCACGCTTTAGGTAAAATTCACCAATAGAATACTCTTTTTTTGATATATGTTCTGTGATTAATTTTTCTTTTTCTTTGATCTCTTCTATATATTCGCTATTCGGAAAAAGATTAATATATTCAGTAGCTAGCTCTAAAGTTTTATATGCAATTTGTTGCCCAAGCTGCACTTTGTTAATTTGCATGTAATAAGATAATACTCTTAAGTAATATACATATGGCAAATCTTCACCATTTGGATAAACGTATATATAATCATCCATATCACTTGCAGCACCGCTGTATTTACCCATATTATAGTGAGAAACCCCAGACAATAATTTGGCTTTCATTGCCCAATAAGATAAAGGATACAAATCCTCTATCTTTTGAAATGCTCTAATAGCTTGCTTATATTTTTTCTGATCATAAAGCTTAACTGCCTCCTCATATAGTTCAGCTTCGGTGTGTTCCAGATCATTCCCATACGACTGCGTGAAGGGGCAAGTCAGAAGAAAAAAGCATATGATTAAAGTCTTATACATAAGATTTTTTTTGATCAAAATAAAGTATAGACTAAATATTACCTAAATAAACAAATTTTTGGCATTATCATCGAACGAAAAGCGGCTCTTGGCCACCATTACCTATATTGCTCGCACCACCACCTATTGCAACACCCTTTCCGCTCACTTCCACGTTCTCTAGCTTTTTACTATAAGAATGCGTAATCAATCCACTTCCTACCATCAAAAGAGCAATACCTACCAGACCTAAAGCAGGCCCAACAGCAGATGATGCTAATGCTACTCCAGAAATCAATATTATTCTCCTGATTAGTAATAAAGAAGAACCAGCGAGCATTAACTTAGCTGCAGACATATTGCTTGTCTTTTTTTCAGATTTCTCATCAAAGCCTTGCTCTTTTTCTACTTCAGAATTTTTATTTTTCTTGTACTCACGATAGCAAAAAGTAGCACTCGCTACAAAGTAAAATAGACTAGAAATTGAAAAAGCTACGTCTCCTATTACTCCTTGCTCCAATGCTTCGCTTACTATGCTAGCCACAATAACTAATGTAACTAAAGCAGCATCAGCATAGTTAAAGTAATCATCAACTGTATAAGGAATATCTCTCTTTTCTTTTTCTCCATCTTCAATATTCCCCAACTCTCGTTCTTTTTCTGCTATTTTTCTATTATTATAAATTAAATATAGTGTGCAAATAAGATATAAAATTGTAAAAGGTAATATAGTATGGCTCAATGCGCTACTTATAAGGCCAAGTAATACCTGATCGCTACATGTTTTTTCCAGTTCAATTGCCATCAACAATGCAAATGGAGCCATTGTTGCCAATGATACACATTTTCTATGCAGCTCTCTTTTTTTTAACGTTAATAACTCTTGTTCTAGCTTCTGCTTTTTTTTTCCTTCTTCAAGTATTAATAATTCTTGCTCAAGTTTTTTTCTCTTTTTTTCTTCTTCATCAACTGTTGACCAGAAATCTCGAAAAAAATCCTCTATTGTAGTATCTTTCTCAGAACTTGATCTCTTAAAGGAAGACTCAGTATTAAAGCTATCTATAATAATACCAGTCATACAAACTTGACTAATTTATAAACTAATACATTATACAGGATTTTAACTACTCAGTCAATATTGTGAAATTATTAACTTTCTTTGTATACTCTTAAGTAATTTAGTCAATCTGTTTGATGCCAGCTAGAACGTAATTATAGCCTGACCACATAGTCATAACAGCCGCAGCCCATAAGCAAACCACACCTATATATTTAGTTGCTTCATAATCACTCATTATTAACGCTACTATAGCAACCATCTGCAAAAATGTTTTAATTTTCCCAGCCTTACTCACAGGTAAACTAACGTTTGTAGCTATCAAGAACTCCCGCAAGCCTGAAACTAATATCTCCCTACAAACAATTATAACTGACGGTATAATTGTAATATCATCTATCTTATGCTTATAAACTAGCATGATTATTGTTGAAGCTACTACTAACTTGTCGGCAATTGGATCAAATAACTTGCCAAAATTCGATTGGACTTTCCATGCACGCGCTAAATAACCATCAAAAAAATCTGTAATGCACGCAAACATAAAGATCAATATTGTTATTAGACTTGCATACTTACTTTCTATATAAAAGCTTGATATTATTGCCGGTATCGCGAGCGCACGAGAAATTGTTAGCAAATTAGGCACGTTTTTCTTAAGCATGTCACATCACCCTACGTAGTAGATAAATTTATACAGAAGTACAATAGAGTTCACAAGCTAATAGTTGAACATTCATAAAAACCCCATATACTTAAAAAATTACTAACAATAAGCTCAAAGCATAAGAATGAATAATGATTTAGATAACACCACAAAACAAGAAGCACTGAAGTATCATAATAGGGGTGGTAAACCTGGTAAAGTATCGATTATACCAACAAAACCCTTATCCACACAGTATGACCTATCACTTGCTTATTCCCCTGGTGTTGCAGCCCCATGCCTTGCAATAGCTAAAAATCCTAAAGCGGTTTATGATTACACGGCAAAAAGCAATTATGTGGCTGTCATTTCAAATGGCACCGCAGTGCTGGGACTTGGCAATATCGGTCCTCTTGCTTCAAAACCCGTCATGGAAGGCAAAGCTGTTTTATTTAAGCGTTTTGCTGACATTGATGCAGTCGATATAGAAGTTGACACAGAAGATATAGAAAATTTCATCAATGCAGTAAGGTATCTTGGGCCAAGTTGGGGGGGAATAAATTTAGAAGATATAAAATCTCCTGATTGTTTCATAATAGAAAAACGTCTAAATGAATTGATGGATATTCCGGTTTTTCACGATGATCAACATGGAACTGCAGTAGTTGTTGCAGCTGGTATAGAAAATGCCCTCGATATTGCTGAAAAGAAATTAGAGAATGTCAAGATCATCATGAATGGAGCTGGAGCAGCTGGTATTGCGTGTTTGGAAATACTAAAGTCCATGGGCGCTAAGAACATAGTACTATGTGACAAACAAGGAGTAATACACAAAGACAGAAAAGAGGACATGAATGAGTGGAAGGGAAAATATGCAATTGACACTAAAGAACGTTCTCTACTTGATGCCATAAAAGGCGCTGATGTATTCATCGGACTCTCTGCAAAGGATGTGCTCAGCGAAGAGATGTTAAAAAGCATGGGTAAAGACCCGATCATTTTTGCTCTTGCTAACCCTGATCCAGAAGTAAGGCCTGAATTTGCAAAGTCTGTAAGGCCAGATGCAATAATTGCAACTGGTAGGTCAGACTATAACAACCAAGTCAATAACGTAATGGGATTTCCTTACATATTCAGAGGAGCACTTGATGTACATGCAACAACAATAAATGAAGAAATGAAAATTGCCGCTGCAGATGCAATAGCAAAGCTTGCCCACGAATCAGTGCCAAATGAGATATCTTCAGCCTACGGCGGTCGTAAAATGAGCTATGGACGTGAATATATAATACCTACTCCATTTGATCCAAGATTAATTTCTATAGTATCTCCTGCTGTTGCAAAAGCTGCAGTTACCTCAGGTGTGGCAAGAAAGGAAATAAAGGACTGGAATGAGTATGCAAGTCAACTAAAATCTCGTCTTGCTAGTGCTCTCAATACGCTCAATTTATTGTCTTCACAATAATCAATTGCATATTTTAGACTTATAATTAAAATAAACTGATGACTATTACAATTCATGAATTAGAGAAAATTATCAAACAGTCATTCCCTGACGCTGATATAAAGATTAAGGACCTTGCTGGAGATGATGATCACTACCATTTAAAAATAACTTCCAAGTGTTTTTCTGGAAAGACAAAAATAGAACAACACAGAATGGTATATAAGGCTCTTGAAGGTCAGTCTATACATGCATTGCAACTAGAAACTGGAGCTTAAAATTAAGGTGATATTTATGAACAATTTTGAACAAATAAAAAAAGACATAGCAGAAAACGATGTAGTGCTGTATATGAAAGGCACCTCTGACTTTCCTCAATGTGGATTCTCTGGACTCGTTGTGTCAATTCTCAAAGAATTGAATGTAAAGTTTAAATGCATCAACGTACTTGAGAATGATGAAATACGTCAGTCCATAAAAAGTTTTTCTGATTGGCCAACAATTCCACAATTATATATAAAGGGAGAATTTGTTGGTGGCTGTGATATTACCCGTGAGATGTATGAAAAAGGTGAATTACAAAATTTGTTAAAAGAAAAAAAGGTTGTTGCCGAGTAAGTTTACACAGCAGAGTGGCAAAATAAGGTAGGCGAGAAAAGACAACCATAGGAACAAATAGGTGTCATGCCAGTGCTTGACACTGGCATCCAGTCCTTTTGCACAAAAAACGTTGTAAGTGTCTACCAACTTAGTTGGATCCCAGTGTTAGCTACTTTCATGACAAGAAAAGAAGTGGGATTTTGAGTTTTTGATGAGATTATGGATTCCAGCACCACGCACTGGGATGACAGTCATGTTACATTCGAGTTATACCTTATCACCAGGCTTAACAGATAGATGGCCCAACGTTATTAACTTTATAGGCTTATTTTCGTTATTTGCGACTACCCAAACCCCATCATCTTCATGGTCAACAATTTCTATTGGTGTAAATACTACGTAATTATTGTCATCAACAATCTTTATTCCAAGAATACCATCGTCATTTAAGCTCAAAGCTGAAGAAGGAATTTTATATGCAAATCTTTCACCTGAAGGGAGGCTTACACTAGCAGTCAGTCCTTGCAAGGATATAATCTCATTATCAGTTACCTTTACCTCCACTCTATAAGATCCAGTTTTAGGCTCAGCAATTTTACTAATAAAACTCACTTCACCTACTAATTCCCTTCCGTCTAGCAAATTAATTTGCGCTGCACTACCTAGTTCTATTTTACTTACTTCATTTTCTGAAACATATAACACCACAAGAACCTGATCAAAATTAACTATGTCAGTTATCTTATGTCCAAGATTAACAAAATCCCCTTCATTTACGTTGATCTTATCTACATAACCATCAATAGGGGATTTAATCGCAGTATTTTCTAAATCCAACTCTAGCCTTTTTAGGTCAGCTTTTGCACTCTGCAATGCAGTAAAAGCTGCTTCCACTCTTATCTGTGCTCCATACCCTTTTGTATTCAATTTTCGAGAGGAATCATACTCAATTTCACGCTGATTTAATAAAGCTTTGGCTTTCTCAACTTGTGCAACTCTGTCATAATCTTCTATCTTTAAAATTACATCGCCTCTTTTTACTTTTTCACCATCAGACAAATAAATAGCAATAACTTGACCACTTGTTCTTGAAACAAGGCTTGCCCTATGCAAGGGATTTACTGTACCAGAAAAATTTAAATATACAGTGCGGTTTTGTGGAGTATACTCCTGAGTTTTTACTGAAAAACTACTAATTGGATTATCACTATGAACCGCCTGATCTTTTTTTAAAAATGTACTGTTGATAAAAAACAGTAGAATAAGAGCAATACCGGAAACGATGATTACTTTGTTTCTCATCCTTAAACAGTAAAATTTATTGACCAATCTTGTTAGAAATAACTGCATAAATTTTCGAATCAGAAGTATAAGTATAATACATCTATTGTCACTCTATAAACAGTTTTATGTGAGCAAATTTTCCTACAATAAGTATTTGCTAAAATGCAATTTTTAATCAAGAAACCTTATCCGAAAAGTTATTATGTCAGTATAAGAATTAACATTATATTAGCATATAAGTACTAACGTGGTGTTAGTTTTATAATTAAGGAGTATATTATGACAAATCCTATACTAAACCCTCCATTTCAATGGAAGGCACCTCATGATTGCTATAGAGAATGTGAAGAAAAGTCACCAGGTAATAGTTGGCAGGTAACAGCAGAGCAAAATAACTGCAAGTGGTACTGTCATCTGAAAGATACTCATGGCTTATTTAAATCTGATTCACAAGAAGAGTCGACACCTATTGATATAAGTAGTACATTCAGAGAGATTGGAAATAAATTCTATGATCTTGCAGATTCAGTGTCTGTTCTATAGTAAAATAAAGGATCAAAGTTCAATTAGTAAGTCTACTTTTGTAGACTTACTCTCTCATATTGACTCAACTGCAGAGCTGAAGTGCTAATGCCTGAGATTTTTTTTACTGACTTTCCGTATTTTCAGGAAGAGCAGATCCTATTAACTCTATCTTGGTCTGTTGTACCACAATGTTCGTACAGCAACTAAAAGGGTGTCATTCCAGCGCGTGACGCTGGAATCCATAATCTTTTCAAAAACTCAGAATTCCTGGATCCCACCTGGGATGACACCTATTTATTTTCGGTGCCCCCTTTCTTGTCATTCCAGTGTCAGCTACTTGAATGACTCCTATTTATTTTTAGTGCTCCCTTATCTTGTCATTCCAGTGCGTGACACTGGAATCTAGAAAAGAAGCCAGTATCAGTTACTTTCATGACAACCATTTTGTTTCTATGGTTGTATTTCTCTCATCTACCTATTTTGCCACTCTGATGAGTAGATATATTAGCATATATTTAATAGAGTTTAGCTCTTCACTAAACGGGTACCCAACTGCTCAACACTATCAATTTTAATTTGTAAAGTGCCCTTTATAAATTTATTAGTCTGGTCTGTACTCATAAAAACTGTATGTTTATTGGGCATTAATTTTTCCATATCGGCTCTATTTTTTTTATCTTGCAAATTAGGCATTAATTTTTCCATAACAGCTCTATCTTTATTTTGCAAATGACAAATATAGCTATACTCTTTGAAATCTAGAAGTTTAGCAAAGCTATCACGATCATTCTCATGGTGAAAAGCAACATTTATACCTACTATTTCGTCCGTTTCTTGCAGCTTTCCATCTTTATCTATTACCTGTGCCTTAGCAAGCGCAACTGTAGGCTTATGGCCATAATTTGTTCCAATAACTCTTCTTATTGAGTGCTCTATTGCTATTTTTTGCACTTCGGGATTTTCATCAAACTCTCTCAGAAAATTAAGGTGTAAGTTAATATACTCAGAGTATTTCAATCTGTGTTTTTTATGTATAGCTGGTTTATAGGACAGCTCGCTTGTAGGTGACTTATAGCTTGCAAGGAGCAATTTTTGTTCATACTGTTCATTAAATTCTTTTACCCTTTCAAAATGTCTTTCATATTGAGTCAACCCATCTTTTCCTTTTTTCTCCATCCTTTCCAAGAATTTCTCTACAGGTTCTCGTTTGGCTAGACTAATTTTGCGTATAAGCGGAATTTGTTTTTTCAAGCTAATCCAATATGGTAGGCAAACAACTTTCGCATCTTTCGAAAATAGACCTTCTAATTTTTTCACTGCATTGTATAAGTTTGCTGATTCTGGTTTATAATGCCCACTATTATTGTCTATATAAGTTATTTTACCATTTACCACTTTCATTAAACCAGAACATAAAATCGGCTTACCGCCTGCAAGAGTTGAATGACGATAAGCCCATTCGCTTTTGTTAACATTAATATGTTCATGAGTTACTAATTTTCCATCAAGCGTGATCACATAAGCTACACAACCTTTTTTACCCTTACTAATTTTATCAGTTGTATCATATAATTTGCCCTCTAAGTTGTATAACTTAAGTTCCCCATCTTGCTCGCCAATAAATTTTCTTTGATCAAATTGTTCATCAGAGTTAAAATACTTAACCCTTGTATTAGTTCCAGGAATTTTTCTTCCTTCAACTCCAACTTCTGGAAACAAATTATATCGTGGAAAAAAATAAGTAAAATTATTCTCTATCCAATACAGAATCTTATTTATGATACCAAAAACTTTTCTATTACCTAAATCAATAGAGAGTTGCTGTTCCTTTGGTACTGCTAGATGATTGGACTTTGTACCAGACTTGCCAAATTCTTTGGCAGCATATTTAAACTTTTCTAGTAAATATTCCTTACGTTCTTTTGATACTGACATTTTTACCTTACTCACTATTATTTTATCTTATATTATTTTAAACAAAAAGTCAATCTTTCTTAAGATATTAAGAAAAAAAAGTAGCAGCAAAATAGCTAAACTGACTTAGATTTATCGACAATTTGAAAAATCATCATTCCGCTACTTGTTAGCGAAATCTATGTTCGTACAGTTGTGCTGCCCAACAAACTTATGCTAAGCTGTGCTGCCACTAATTTTGCAACCGGTACTCTATAGGGCGAGCATGACACATAATCAACCCCTGATTTGATGAAAAACTCTATGGACTGTGGATTCGCTCCATGCTCTCCACATATACCAAGTTTAATTTCTTTTCTGGTTTTTTTGCCCCTTTCGATAGCTATTCTGATTAATTCCCCTACCCCTTCAACATCTAGCACCTCAAAGGGATCGTTTTTGAATATGTTGCTTTCCTTATAAGAATCGAGGAAATTAACTGAATCATCTCGTGAAAGTCCCATAGTTGTTTGTGTTAAATCATTAGTGCCAAAACTAAAAAATTCTGCGTGTTTTGCGAGTTTGTCAGCAATAAGTGCTGCTCTTGGCAGTTCTATCATCGTTCCGATTGAATAATTCACATCGAAATTTTTAGCTTCTTTCTTTACTAACTCGCATATCAGAACAAACTCTCTCTCGCTCATGATAAAAGGAATCATGATTTCAGGTTTCACTTCTATCTTCTTTTCTTTCCTTAATTCACTTGCAGCACTGAGTATTGCCCTAATCTGCATTTTATATATTTCAGGATGAGAAATAGCAAGCCTACACCCTCGATGGCCAAGCATTGGATTTTTTTCTGATAACTGTACTATTTTATTTTTTACCGATTCAACTGACTTATTCAGTGATCTGGCAATTTTCTCTATAATAGATTGATTATGGGGTAAAAACTCATGCAAAGGCGGATCAAGCAACCGTATAGTGACTTCCCTGCCCTCCATAATAGAAAATATTTCTTTGAAATCAGACCTTTGCATTTCTTCGAGTTTATTTAATGCATTTGTCCTTTCATTTTCATCATCAGCTATTATCAATTTTTGAATGAATTCGATTCTATCACTAGCAAAAAACATATGTTCTGTGCGACATAATCCTATACCTTCTGAACCGAATTCTTTTGCAATTTTTGCATCTTTTGGAGTATCAGCATTCGCTCTCACCTTCACTGTTTTGATTTCATCTACCCAGTTAATTATCGTTTTGAATTCTTGAGATAATTCAGGCAAAATTGTAGGGAGAATACCAAGCATAACCTCTCCTGTTCCTCCATTGATGGTGATTGATTCACCTTTATTTACTTTTATATCCCCCATAGAAAGAAATTTTTCATCTTTATCAATATAAAGTCCATTTAGACTACAAATGCATGGTTTACCCATCCCACGAGTTACAACAGCGGCATGGGAGGTCATACCTCCCCTCGCTGTTACTATTCCACTTGCAGCATTCATTCCATTAATATCTTCAGGGCTCGTCTCTGATCTTACCAAAATTACTTTTTTACCCTGCTCTGCAGCTTTTTCAGCATCACTTGCACTGAATACTACATATCCAGAAGCAACACCTGGAGAAGCTGGCAGTCCTTTGCCTATTACTTCTTGATCGATTTTAACATCAAGAACTGGATGTAATAAATTGTCAAAGGTTTTTGGATCAATTCTCAATATTCCTTCCTCTTTTGTAATCACTCCTTCGTTTACCATATCAACTATTATGCGAATAGCAGCTTCGGCTGTGCGCTTGCCAGACCTAGTCTGCAAAATCCATAACTTACCGTCTTGTACAGTAAATTCGATATCCTGCATGTCCTTATTATGCCTTTCAAGTTTTTCACATACCGCGCATAATTCTCGGTAGACACTTGGTAGCAACTTCTCCATGGTACTTTCTTGCTCCCCGTTAATTGGCATAGGAGTATAAACACCAGAAACCACATCCTCACCCTGAGCATTAACTAAAAACTCACCAAAAAGCTTTTTTTCTCCAGTTGAAGGATTCCTTGTAAATATCACGCCGGTTGCAGAATTATCGTTCAGATTGCCAAAAACCATTGCTTGTACATTAACTGCAGTTCCAAGGTTTTCAGGAATATTATTTATTTTTCTATAGGAAACAGCTCTATCATTTTGCCAAGAAGAAAACACTGCATTTACTGAATTGAGTAACTGTTCTTCAACGTTCTGCGGGAAATTTTTTCCTATTTTCTCACATACTATCTCTTTAAAATCATTAACAATTTTCTTTAAAACATCAACATTAAGATCAGCTAAGCTTTTTACTCCACTTTTTTGCTGTTCACTATCAATAATGTCTTGAAATAGGTTGTGGTCAAGCTGTAGTACAACATTCGAGTACATCATGATGAAACGACAGTAGCTATCATAGGCAAAACGTTCTCCACTTTTTTTTGCAAGACCAACAACGGTTGCATCATTTAGGCCAACATTTAAGATCGTATCGAGCATACCTGGCATTGAATTCACACTACCAGAGCGTATGGAAACTAATAAAGGATTATTTGAATCCCCGAATTTACAACCGATGTCATTTTCGAGCATCGCCATGTAGTTTTTGATCTCGTTACGTAGGTCGTTAGACAATTCATTATCTTGACAATAGGCCTGACAAACAGCAGTGGAAATTGTAAAACCAGGTGGAACAGGAATGCCAATGTTACACATCTCTGCCAGATTTGCTCCCTTCCCTCCTAGTAGATTTCTCATTGCTGCATTGCCTTCACAGTTGCTTTGGCTAAAGTAATATATTAACTTTTCTTGCATTTTTTTCGGATTTTCACTAATAAACATACTATACATACTATTCTAATAAATTTGTCAGGCAGGAGTAATAAATTTTGTAAAATTCAGCACAATTAAATAGCCTCTTTTCCTTTCATTTTAGTGTCCCTATTGTCATTCAAGTATTCTTTCCTGTCATCTCAACGACCTCTATGATGTCATTCCAGCGCATGAGACTGGAATCCAGTTTGTCCATAATCTCACCAAAAACGTTGTGTTTTAGCATAATTTTGTGCTCAATATGCTTATTTGTAGTAAAGACTTCTGGATTCCAGCATCAAGTGCTGGAATGACACCGTCATACCTGTTGGAGTATGAATGTAGCCTTATCTCACACTCCTGTCATCCCAATGCCCAGACACTGGGATCCAGAAGACTGATCAAGTAATAAGAACTAGTCACGCGCTGGCTCTCTAAAATTACTTTGGCTACAAGTGTTAAGAAATTTACCAATCAAAAAAAGGCAAAAGGAATCCCATGTTGCTTTTTGACCCTATATTACTGTAAGTGATAATGTGCTAACGCTTAAAATAAGCGCGATCTGGCCGAATGTAGAAAAAATAAAAAAAGGCATGCAGCCGCTATAATTTCGCCAATAAATACAAGATTTATCAAGAAGCTTCTATTAAATGAAAGTTATGCAAAAAATCTATTGCAAGTCTTTTAATATTCTGTTAAGAGCTGGAACAAATAAAAATTATTATGTTTGGATTAGAGAATAAGAAATTTCTGATTACTGGTGCATCAGGCGGAATAGGCCAGGCAATTGTAGAAATTATGCATAAGGCCAGAGCAACTTTATGTATTTCTAGTACAAAAAAAGAAGTACTCGAAGAAGTTGCTAAAAAATATGAAAAAAACATCCATGTGCTTACTTGTGACTTATTAAAGTCTGAGGAGGTAAATCAACTAATAAATAAAGCAAGTGAGTTGATGAAAGGCTTTGATGGGCTCATATGCAATGCGGGTATTACGCAAGACAGTTTATTGTTGAGAATGACAGATGAAGCATGGGAAAAGGTGATTGACATTAATTTGAACTCTACATTTAAACTAAATAGAGAAGCATGCAGGAAATTAATTAAAAACAACTGGGGAAGAATCATAAATATTTCCTCAATAGTAGGATTGACAGGAAATGCCGGGCAAGTAAATTATGCAGCATCAAAAGCTGGAATAATAGCTATGAGCAAATCTATAGCAAAAGAAGTTGCAAGTCGCGGTGTAACAGTAAATTGCATTGCTCCTGGGTTTATAGATACTAAGATGACTGAAGTTTTAAATGAAAAACAAAAAGAAAAAATATTAGATAATATTCCAATGAAAAGAATGGGAACAGGGAAAGAAATAGCAGCAGGGGTATTGTTCTTAGCAAGCGACGAAGCAAGATATATAACGGGGCATGTGCTTAACATCAATGGTGGGCTATTTATGTAGCAACACTTATTTATGGACAAACTATGAGTTTTACCCTAAAATAAATATATATATAAATTTAGATTTACACTAGTTTATTACTTGGAGGCAAAAGAATGAGCTATATAATAAAAAAGTTTTTTGATGCTTTATGTATAGTGTTGTTTCTCTCTTTCTCAGATTACGCAAGTGCTGCTAGCGATATAGAAGATACAACTGCCCAAGTAATATGCAACATTATTGGTTACGTTTGGGGAATAGGCGGACCACTTATGACTGTAGTCATAATAGGTGCAGCTTTGCTTGCAATATTTGGTAGAATGCCATGGCCAGCTCTCTTTGCCTTAGGTATGTTTTGTGGTGTATTTTTTGGCGCCAAAACGATTATAATGAAAATTATACCCAATATAAGTACTGAAGTAAAAGATATGTTGGATAAGTGTGGAAAATAATCCTAAAAGTCAGCGTGTTTTTGTTTGTATTGTTGCTTCATATCTTCAATTTGCAGCAAGTAAGAGCTATCTTGCGGTAAAGTTTTAACAGCTAACTCAGCGTACTTCATAAATTTCTTTAAATTACCTTCAATACAAGCCTTTTTTGTCAAAGCAAAATAATGCATTGCCGTATCAGCGCTACGTTTATATGCAATACTTAAATACTTCCAGACAAAAGCGTTATTCACTTCTACGTTTGCAATCTGCTCCAGGTAAAAAATTGCCTTCTCTATGTTACCGTGTAATAACAAAGTATGAGATAATGCAAGTTTCACTAAATAGTTATTCTTCTCAGATAAATATCTAAGTGATTCTTCATACATTTTTATTGCTTCACTTAAATTTCCAGCTTTGTATAACATCTCCGCTTTTAATTCATATAAATAAGGATCATTGCGTGACTCTTGAATCAATAAATCAACTTTAGCAATAGCCTTTTCTATCTTTCCTTGCCTATAATGAATTACAGCATTTACATACTTAGAATTATCTTCATATTTATTAGATAATACATAAATAGGGGTAAAAAAGGAGTCTAGCTTTGCAACCATACGTTCAAACTTCAACAACTTATCTGCAAGGATTGGTTTTATATTATTTTTAACCTTATAATTCTGTACAGCAAATATACGTTTATCACTAAGTGGGTGAGTGCGGAAATACTCTTCAGTGTTTTCATGCTCAATACTCTTAAAATAGTCAAAAATCTCTTTCATACCCGAATTATCATAGCCAGATTCATCAAGGTATCTTAAAGCATAGCTATCTGCTACACTCTCTTGCTCTTGAGAATAGTTAAAAAACAGCCTTGAACTAAGCGTTACACCACTAAGCAAAATTGCACTAGCAACCTGAGGGTTAATGACAATACTAGAAACTAATCCTACCATATAACTAACCATTGCTATTGATTGAAAATAACCTACAGCACTACTCATTTGTAATACATGACCAGCAGATATATGAGCAATTTCATGTGCTAATATACCAAGTAAAACATAAGGTTCAGTCGAATATTGTAAAAGCCCCAAATGAATGAAGATGCTGTTATTGTTAATTACAAAAGCATTAATCGATCTATCATTAACTACAAAAACTTTTATTTTATCATTATCAATACCCGCAGCAGAAAATAAAGGTTGCGCTAGATCCTTAACTACCGCTTCCACTTCACTATCTCTAATAATACTAACAGAGTAAGCACTATTACAATATACAAAAAAGAATAGTAAAACAAAAAGCTTAGACATGGAAATTCCTTATTCGTATAACTTTTAGGAATCTTACATTTTAACATTTAAACTATACGAATTTATAAACGCTAGTTTAAATTTTGAACGTAACTGATAAGTTTATCGATGGTAGTTAACTTAATTTTGTGTTGTTCAGCAAATTCAAGCAACTGGGGTAAGCGCATCATAGAGCCATCATCATTCACTAATTCACACCCTACAGCCGCATGACTAGATCCAACCAATTTTGCTATCTCAACACTTGCCTCAGTATGACCGTTGCGTGCTAAAACCCCGCCCTCACTTGCAATAATAGGAAAAACATGACCAGGGGTAATAATATCATCCTTAGTACTTTTTCCATCAATAGCAGTAAGTATCGTATGCGTTCTATCATGAGCAGAAACACCTGTTGTAATACCATAACGAGCATCGATTGACGTAGTAAATGCAGTGTGAGGAATAAGTGCTTCATCTACATTACTTCTCTTCATAAATTCAAGGTTAAGTTTATTCATGTAAAACTTTGTCATAGCTAAAAACACAATACCAGTGCCATACCTAACCATAAAAGCAATATGTTCTGGTTTCACCTTTTCAGCTAAAACAACCAAATCACCTTCATTCTCTCTATTTTCATTATCAACTAAAATGAATAATTTACCGGAACGAGCATCCTCTAATATATCTTCCACAGAAGAAATGAGAGACAGATCAATTGAAGGGTAAGCTGCTTGTACCATGATTTACTTAAACTCAATCTTAACTATTTTATACAATTTCTCTCCATTTGGCACTATCACTTCCACATACTCACCAACTTTTTTGCCAATTAAAGCACTACCGAGTGGTGAATCCGTAGAGATCGACTGCTTTGAAGCATCAGCTTCATACCCACCTACAATCTTATAAACATATTCTATTTCACTGTTATCGTCACCGAGCATGCTTACCGTAACAGTTGCACCAAACATTACTGTATCACCAGACAAATTTTTTACTTCTATCACTTCTGCATGTGAAAGTTTACTTTCTAACTCAATTATGCGGCCTTCAATAAAACTTAATCTTTCCCGTGCTGCATGATATTCTGCATTTTCAGATAAATCGCCTTGATCACGAGCATCAGAAATAGCCTGTATGATAGAAGGTTTTTCTTCCTTTAATTTCTCAAGTTCGACTTGCATACTCTCAAAACCTTCCCTTGTAATAGGAAACTTGTTAACAATGGATGAAGTCATAATCACCGCCTAAACGCAATTAAATTGAGTGACAAAATCACTCACAATACCAAGAATATCATCTTTTATATCATCATTCATGTCACCTGACAACTTTTTTAAAACTCCAGGGTGAACAGTTTGAAAATAATTGATAAGATCACACTCGAACCTATTGATGTTGCTCACCTGTACCTTATTTAATTGACCATACAGATTAGAAAAGATATACATAAGCAATACTTGCTCTTCTATTTGCATAGGTGAATACTGTTTTTGCTTTAATAATTCAATAAGGTATTTACCCCTGTCTAACGACAACTGAACACTAGCATCAAGATCAGAACCAAATTTGGCAAAGTCTTCTAATTCTCTATATTGAGCTAAACTTAGCTTTACAGAACCAGCAACTTTTTTCACAGATTTCAATTGTGCAGCAGAGCCAACCCGAGAAACCGATAAACCTATATTCACTGCAGGGCGAAATCCTTTGTGAAACAATTCAGACTCAAGAAAAATTTGTCCATCGGTAATTGAAATCACATTAGTTGGAACATATGCAGATACATCACCAGCCTGAGTCTCAATAATCGGCAAAGCAGTCAAAGATCCCTGTCCTTTTTCATCAGACATTTTGGCAGCTCTTTCAAGCAAGCGAGAGTGTACATAGAATATATCTCCAGGATAAGCTTCACGACCAGGAGGACGTCTGAGCAATAAGGACATCTGCCTATATGCCACAGCATGCTTAGATAAATCATCATATACCACCAAGCAATGCATTCCATTATCACGGAAAAATTCTCCAATAGTGCAACCGGTATAAGGTGCTAAAAATTGCATAGGCGCGCAGTCAGATGCGCTAGCCACAACTACGGTTGTATACTCTAATGCTCCACTTTCTTTTAGCTTATTCACCACTTTTGCTACTGTCGAAATTTTTTGTCCAATAGCAACATAAACACAGTAAATTTTTTGATTTTCGTTTACCTCATCATTAATCTTCTTCTGATTGATAATAGTATCAATCGCAATAGTGGTTTTACCAATTTGTCTATCGCCAATAATTAATTCACGTTGCCCTCTACCTATAGGAATCAACAAATCTATAATTTTAATTCCTGTCTGCAGAGGTTCATGCACAGATTTACGGTCAATAATACCTGGCGCTTTAGATTCTATATACATTTTGTTCTTGGCTCTAATTTCTCCGCCATCGTCTATAGGATCGCCTAATGCATTTACAACTCTCCCTAATAATTCATGACCTACAGGCACCTGTACAACATCACCACTACATTTTACAACGTCCCCTTCTTTTACATCACGGTCATTGCCAAGCACAACTATTCCAGCTGTATCATGATCTAAATCAAGAACTATTCCTTCTACACCGCTTGCAAAAGATACCTTTTCACCAAACTTTGCTTTTTCCAGCCCATAGACCAATGTGATACCATCCGTTACTGAAATTACTTCACCTATATTTTCTCGTTTTATAGGATTATCAAATGTCTCAACCTTCTCTTTTATTATGTTCACTACTTCAGAGGCATTTATGCTATTCTTCATATACAATTCCTTATTTTCAACATTTCCATTTTACTCAAATCAACCAATCTATCCAAATAACTCTTAAGCGAAGCATCAATCAAGTTAAAACCATACCTAACTACAAAGCCACCTAGTATAGAAGGATCAACCACATTACTGACTTTTATTATTTTACCAAGAAAGTTCAAAGATTCAGTAATTATTTTTATATCAGGTTTCTTTAAGACCTCTGCTGATTTTATAGTAATTTCCAATTCATTTTCACTTTCCCTTACAAGATTTAAGAATTTTTCTAATATAAGGATTAATAAACGGGAGCGCTTGTTTGCAAGTGTAACCATAATAAATTTGACTAAGCTTTCACTCAAGTTCTCATTTATAGAAAGTATCGCTTCTTTTTTGTGCAAAAGAGAAACCATAGGATGAGATAGATACACAAAAACATCACTTTGATCTTTAAAAAAAGCTAACAAAAATTCTACTTCTTTTCTTATAATACCTAATCTTCTTCCTGAGACATGAAACAGTGCTCTAGCATAAGATGAAACTAAATTATTGTTTTTCATATTAAATTACCTATTCTAGTAAATCTAAGTTATTTAAGCTACCATTGTTCAATCCAAGCATTTTTTATATAAATAGGTTTTCTCCTTAAGGAAAGAAAACATAAATCATATCTGACTGAATAATCTAAAAAATCAAGATTTTTACTTAAGAAATATTTAGAAGAATTTATAATAGACTGACACTGAAAATGAGATATCGGTACTTCTTTTCCAAATAAACTTGTTTTAACTTCTATAAAAATCAGCTCCCTTTTTTTAGATACAATTAAGTCAATTTCACCCAACTTACAACGGAAGCGACGTTTTATAACATTATAGAATTTCAGCTTTAAATATATCGAAACTAACAATTCTCCAAAGTAACCTACAAAATAGCGTAACCTACTTACCATAAAAAGAACAATTAGCTTTGTGTAACTACTTTGCTTCCTTTTTTATTTTTACTATAAATCTCACCTTTTGCTGAAATATCTCTATCAACTAGCTCTATCACTGCCATTGGAGCGCAATCACCCTTTCGAGTACCAAATTTTATTATTCTAGAATACCCACCTTTACGGTCTTGATAACGATTAGCTAGAATGCTTAATAATTTATCAACTACTAACTTACTATTATGAAGACGTGAAAGCAAAAGCCTTCTACCATGTAAAGAATCGTTATTCTTAGCAATTGTAATAAACTTTTCCACATATGGACGAAGTGCTTTAGCCTTTGGTAAAGTAGTTACAATCTGCTCATGATTAATTAACGAGATAGATAGATTCTTTAACATTGATAACCTATGCTCGGTACAACGAGACAGTTTATTTTTCTTTATTCCATGTTTCATATACTACCTAATCCTCATCAGTATGTTGTTTAGCCAGTTCATCTATATCCTTAGGCGGCCAATTTGGTATATTCATACCCAAAGACAAACCTGAATTATTTAAAATTGCCTTGATTTCATTCAAAGACTTTCGGCCAAAATTAGCAGTTCTCAACATTTCAACTTCCGTCTTTTGCACAAGATCACCTATATAAGTGATATTTTCATTTTTCAGACAGTTATGAGATCTAACAGATAATTCCATTTCATCTACTTTACGCAATAGAACAGGATCATAGCCCAAATCTTTAGCACCACTAGATAAAGAAACCTGCGATTTTTTATAACTCACATCAGAACTAATAAAAGGCTGAAATTGCTCCTGTAATATTCTTGCAGCATAGTCAACAGCTTGACTTGGAGAGATTGTACCATCAGTTTCAATTGACAATATCAGCTTATCTTTATCAGTAACTTGACCAACACGACTATTCTCTACTTTATACGAAACCCTCTCAACAGGACTATATAAAGCATTAACTGGAATAAAACCAATTAAATCTTGTTCATTCATAGACTTTAAAAATTCATTTTCTTTATATTTATTTACAGAAAGATAACCTTTTCCACTGGCAACATATATAGTAATGTTAAGCTCCACATCTTGACCTAGTGTACATATCACCAAATCTTTATTAACAATAGAGCATTGGTCATCAGTTTCTATCATTCCAGCTAATACTTGACAAGGCCCTTTAGCGCTCAAATTTAAGCACTTATTAGACGTGTTATTTAACTTACATCTCAACATGCCCATATTTAATGCTATATCAGTTATGTCTTCCCTCACTCCTTGGATCGAAGTAAATTCATGATTCACGCCTTCAATTTTTATTCCATAAACAGCGCTACCGCGAAGAGAAGATAACATTACACGCCTCAATGCATGACCCAACGTTAAAGCAAAACCACTTTCCAAAGGTTCTAGAACTATATCACTTTTTTTACTTGAATCACCTGATATTACCTTAATCGCATTAGGCTTAGTTAATCTATCTAAATTTCCACAGAAAGAAACATTATCACTATAATACATACAAAAACCTTCCAAATATCCTATACTCTTCTTTTTTTCCTTAATCTACACCCATTATGAGGTATCGCCGTTTTATCTGCAATTGAAGTGACAGTCAATCCAAAATTCCGAAGTGCTTTAACTGCAGCTTCTGCACCAAAACCAGGACCACGAATTATTACAGAAACAACCTTCATACCAAATCTCTCTATTACTTTCTTCGCAGCAGCCTCCGCAACCTTACCTGCAGCATAAGGTGTGGATTTTCTCGAACCAGAAAAACCACATGCACCAACAGAAGTCTGGTAAAGCGTATTACCACAAACATCAGTCACATTTACAAAAGTATTATTAAAAGTTGCACGAATATGGACAATACCAGTAATAAACCTTTTTGTATTCTTACCAACCGTTTTAACTTTTTTCATAAAAACTCACGATAATAACAAATTTTATTTTTTCCCAGCAATAGGCAATTTAGATCTGCCTTTACGAGTTTTAGCATTAGTATGGGTTCTTTGTCCCCTCACAGGCAAACCTTTTCTATGCCTTAATCCTCTATAGCAACCAATTTCCATTAAAGATTTTATATCCATAGCCACTTTTTTTCTGAGCTCACCCTCTATGACATATTTTTGCCTAATAAAACTACTAATTTTCTCTATATCTTCATCTTGTAATTCTGAAACACGCTTACGCTCATCAATTTTACAGCTACGACAAATTATATTCGCAGTAGTAATACCTATACCATGTATATAAGTTAATGCAAAAGGAATACACTTCTTCACCGGAACATTTATGCCTGCAATACGTACCACTGATACCTCGATACTTTATTAATAATAACTCTTAATTTATACCATAAAACAACTTATAGTCAAATCAAATTACAAGAAATTTTACTTTCAATCTCTTGCATTACTCTATCAACACTCAAATTAGCGTTAATTGTTAACAACTTGCCCTTATAATACTCGCGCAAACCCTTCATCTGAAAATGATATTCTCTTATCCTCTTATTAATTGCAAGCATATTAGCATCATCAATTCTCTTCTCCAATCTCGTACTTTTACATTTAGCACAAGTAGTATTTTTAAAAGAAGATATACTATATATACTTTTACAATCCAAACAAGTAAGACGATCTTTTAATCTATCAATTGCAATATTATCGTCAAGCTGCAACTCAATTACAAGATCAACATCCCTATTGCATCTTTTTTGCAAAACTTGAGTCAAAAAATGAGCTTGATTTAAATTTCTTGGAAAACCATCTAACAAAAAATCACCATCTATTAATGCAAGCTGGTCACACAATAATTTACATATAACTTCATCTTGAATTAAATTACCAGATTCAACAGTATCCTTTATTCCTTTACCTAATTTACTCCCACTAGATATAATATTCCTTAATAAATCTCCTACTGAAACTAATTTAAAATTATACTTTGCTATTAACAAACTGGACTGAGTACCCTTACCAGAACCAGGAGGACCAAAAATTGTAATAATCACTTTAGTCTCCTTGTTTTAGACTCATATTTCTTTATCCAACTATCGTACCTATTTGAAAAAACATAAGATTGTACTTGCATAATAGTATCAGTAATAACGTTAACTATAATCAGCAAGCTCGTCCCACCAAAAATAAATGGTATATCATAATGATACCTCATAATTTCAGGTATAGTACATATTACCACCAAATACGCAGACCCAATAAATGTTAATTTAAAAACTATATCTTGAAGATAATCAGAAGTATGTTTTCCAGGCCCTCTACCAGGAATAAAACCACCATTTTTCCTAAGAAAATCAGCATTTTCCTCTGGATTAAATATAAAATTGGTATAGAAAAAATTAAAAAGTACTATGAGTATTAAGTAAGTTATAATGTACATCACTTTATTTGCCATAAAGTAGTTTAAAATAAAATCAGCAATGGCATGACCTTTATAGAAATTTGCAATTGAAATAGGCGTTAATAGAATTGCGTTAGCAAAAATAGTTGGTATTACACCAGATAAATTGATCTTCAATGGAATGTAAGTAAAATCATCATTATGTAATTTTTTAAACTGTTTTTTGGGATATTGAACAATTACCTTTCTATAAGAAGATTCTGTAAAAATGACTAAAAGGAGTAGTAAAAAAAACAATGCTATAACAAAAAGGGTAATGAAAAACGACATACTACCATTTTTATTTAATGTTAGCAGAGATGATAAAGCATTATGTAATTCAGATGTTATGCCAGTAAAAATGATTAATGAGATACCATTGCCTATACCGCTCACACTAATCCGCTCACCAAGCCATATTAAAAATATAGTTCCACCTAAAAGGCTAAAGACACCTATAGTACGAAACATAATACCAGGTTCAACTACAACTAACACCCCTTCTCTATTCATTCTTTCTAACCCTATCAAGATCGTAATTGATTGAAAGATACAAAACACTATAGTCATATAGCGTATATAAGAGTTCATCTTTCGACGTCCTAACTCTCCTTCATTTTTAATTTCATTGATTCCTTTAACGGCAGAAGATAATAATTGCATAACTATGGATGCAACTATGTATGGCATAACGTTTAACGCCAAGATAGTCATTCTAGCTAAAGCGCCACCAGAAAATAAATTAAATACTCCAAAAATACCAGAACTCTCTTTTGGAAATATATCATTGATTATATCAAGATTAATTCCAGGAATAGGAACATAAGTGCCTAAACGATAACAAACTAAAGCCATCAGCGTAAAAAATATACGCTTTAGTAAATCAGCTTTATATAACAACGTAGAATCCAAATTATCAAATGCAAATTTACTGTTCATAATTCATGATAGTATTTCTACACTACCACCAACTGCAGATACAGATCTTTTTGCAGCTTCTGATGCAAAATCAACATGAAACACAAATTTTTCGCTTAATTTACCCTTATTAAGAAGTTTGATTTTACTTTTAACAGATCTGATAAAACCTAATTTATGCAGTAGCTCCTTATCTATGATAGAATCCTTGACTATTTTTTTAGCTTCCATTAAGCACTGTACATCACCAACATTAAATATAGAGTATAAGTTTTTGCGTATAGGCTTAAAACCTCTTTTAGGTAAACGAGTATATATAGACTGCTGTCCACCTTCAAAACCATTTATAGAAACGCCACTTCTCGCTTTTTGCCCTTTATGCCCCCTACCGGATGTTTTACCTTTACCACAACCAATACCTCTACCTAATAATTTAGGCTTCTTTTTCTTAGATAATTTGGTAAACACAGAATTTAATTTTACAGCATCATTCATACTTTACCTATTTCCAACTATCTCACTAATCTTTTTACCCCTCTTACCTGCCACTTGGCGAGGAGATAACATAACATCAAAAGCCTTAAATACTGCACATATAATATTATGAGGATCATTTGATCTAGTAGACTTAGCTACCACATCCTTTATACCTAATACCTCAAAAACCGACCTCATTGCTCCACCAGCAATAATACCTGTTCCAGTTCTTGCAGCTCTTAAAACTATCTCACCAGAACAAAATTTAGCTTTAATATCATGATGTAAAGTTCTACCTTCACGTAAGTACACCCTAATCATCGACTTCTTTGCAGCATTTACAGCTTTCACTCTTGCTTCAGCAACCTCTGCATGTTTACCTATTCCACATCCTACCCTACCCTTACCATCACCAACAACAACCAAAGTTGAAAATGAAAATCTTCTACCACCTTTAGTAACCGTTGTTACCCTTCGTACTGAAACCAAAAGTTCTGATAAATCATTATCATTTTGTAAATTCTTTACAGCCATATTTAAAACCTTCTAAAATTTAAATCCAGAGCTTCTTAAAGCCTCAGCAAATTGAGAAATCAATCCTGTATACTTATATGCCCCCCGATCAAAGACGAACCGCTGCTGCAATTCTGTACTAGGCAGACGCTCAATCACTAAAGAAGAAACCTGTTTTATAGTTTCAGCATTGACCCTACCTTTACATACATTCCTAATTTTATCATCCAAAGTAGAAGCAGAAGCTAGGGTTGTTCCTTTTGCATCGTTAATCAACTGAACGTAAAAATGTTTATTAGACTTAAATATGGATATACGTAAACGTCCAGCGCTCTTATCGAGCTTCGCTCTATTACGAAGTTTCCTTTTTTCATAGCTAGTTAAAAAATTATACAATCTTTTCATTTTAATTATTTCTTTTTATTTACAACCTTACGCAGCATAAATTTGCCTTTTATTATAATACCCTTACCTTTATAAGGATCATATTTTCTAATTTTGCATATATCAGAAGCCACCATATAGACTTTTTGCTTATCCATACCGCGAATCACTAAATGAGTTGGCTTTATACACTTAATCTCAACGTCTTTAGGCACTTTATACTTAATATTATGACTATAACCAAGATATAAAGTCAAATACTTATCATCACATTCTGCTTTATACCCCACACCATTAATCTCAAGATCAACAGAAAAATCATTAACCATACCGTTAATCATGTTATTAATATTACTTCTATAAGTGCCCCATATAGATTTTATTTTATCATAATCATCCCTGCCTTGATCAACAGAAAGTAACAATTGATTATCAACTATCTGACACAGAATGCCACTACACAAGTTCAGCTCTTTTTCTGCCCTAACACTTCTTATTAATACCCTACCATCATTATATTCAACTGAAAGATCAGCAGGAATATTGATAGGTGCGGCACCTATACGAGACATACATTTCTCCTATCATTTAAAATACACGACACAAAACTTCTCCACCAACTTTTAATCTACGTGCATTATAATCGGTCATCACTCCTTTCGGTGTAGATATAATAAAAATTCCAAGACCATTATATGCTTTAGAAATGTCCTTACACTTAGAATAATAACGACAACCGGGCTTTGATACCCTAGCTATATCATTAATCACAGGTGATTTATCATAATACTTCAACTGCACAACAAGCGAAGGGACACTATCACTCTCTTGCTTTTTATAATTAAGAATATACCCTTCCTCTTTTAAGATCTTCAATATAGAAGAATTCACTTTAGAGAATAGGACTCTTGTTTCCCTATGCATTGCCAATTGAGCATTACGTATTCTTGTTAAAAAATCACCAATACCATCAGATAACGACACTATTACACTCCTTATATCACATTTACCAACTAGATTTTGTAACCCCTGGAACTTGCCCAAAAGAACACAAATCACGTAAAACAATCCTACATAAACCAAATTTTCTATATACTCCTCTCGGCCTACCAGTTAAAGCGCATCTATTCCTAATTCTGATTTTAGAAGAATCTTTAGGCAATTTTTTAATCAGCTTACTTTGAGCTGCAAACCTTTTTGCAATAGATAAATCCTTATTATTCATTATAGATTTTAATTCTTCTCTTCTCTCCCTATACTGATCGCATAACTTTATTCTACGAAGATTCTTCTGTATCATGGATTTTTTTGCCATATATATTTTCTCTCAATTATCAAAAAAAGGGAATTTAAGAGCCAGTAATAATTCCTTTGCTTCCCTATCACTAACTGCACTTGTTATAATATTAATATCCATACCTCTAATTTTACTTATTTTATCATAGTCTATTTCTAAAAATGATATATGCTCCTTGATACCAAAGGAAAAATTACCATGACCATCAAATTGCTTCACACTAAACCCTCTAAAATCTTTTTCCCTTGGCAAAGCAATATATATTAATCTTTCTAAGAATTCATACATTTTATTTCTACGCAAAGTCACTTTACAACCTACAGTTGCACCTTTTCTAATTTTGAAACCAGAAATAGATTTTTTTGCAAAGGTTAACACAGGCTTTTGCCCAGCAATCAAATGTAGATTATCAAATGGCTCATTTATCGCTTTATTGTCCGTAGCAGCATCTCCAACGCCCATATTGATACACACCTTGACAAGTTTAGGCACTTGCATTACATTGCCGTAATTAAACTTATCCTTTAAGGATTTTACTATATTATCTTTATACAATTGTTTAAACATATCAACCTAATCTATCACTTCTCCAGAAACTTTTGCAAAACGCACTTTTCTACCATCTATAATCTTAAATCCTACTTTAGTTGGAGTTTTACACTTAGGATCCAATATTGCAACATTTGATACATCAATAGCTAACTCTTTATTCAATATACCACCACCACTACCAGCTCTTGGTTTAGTATGTCTCTTACACACATTTACGCCAGAAACAACTACTTTCTTTTTAGCATCACGTATTATAACTTTGATTACCTTACCAATTTTTCTCTTATCTTTACCAGTTAAAACTATAATATCATCACCACTTTTTATTTTAGCACTCATTATAAAACCTCATCAGCTAATGACATTATTTTCATAAAAGAACCAGATAATAACTTTTTTACCGGACCAAACACCCGAGTGCCAAGTGGTTCACCTTGATCATTAATTAAAACCACAGCATTGCTAGAAAAACGAATTACAGAACCATCAGATTTCTTAACATTATTTTTTACTCTAACAACAACTGCTTTATATACTTTTCCTTTTTCAACTTTACCTTTTGGGTTAATAGACTTAGTAGATATAATAACCGTATCACCTACAGATGCAGATTTCCTACCACCTAACAAGCCAATACAAAGCACTGCACGCGCACCAGAATTATCAGCTACTTCTAACAATGTATTTTTTTGAATCATATAAATACCTATTCCTTTTTAGCTATTGATAACAACCCATTTTTTAGTAACAGAAATAGGCTTATGTTCCTGTATTAAAACCCTATCTCCCTTTTTGCAACTATTATTCTCATCATGCGCTATATACTTCTTGTATTTTTTTATAACTTTTTTATACAGCCTATCCTTATACACTTGTAACACCGAAACCTTTACAGTCTTATCAGACTCAGCATTAGTTACGACACCACAAAAAACCTTCTTAGGCATTTTTTCCCTCTCTCTTTCTTCTATTTAATACAGTTAGACTACGAGCTATGCTCTTTCTTATTAAGCTAAAACGCGAAAAATTGTTGCACTGGCCCAGCTTTTTTTGAAAAGCCAAATTAACAAATTCTTTCCTCAAACTCACAAGAAGTTCATGTAACCCTTGTGAAGATTCTGATTCAAATTTAACTATATCCATTGCAACTCCATTCAATTATGATTAGATATAAATTTACACTTCATAGGAAGCTTAGCAGTCGCTTTTTCAAGCGCCAATCTTGCTAAATGCATGGGAACATCACTACTAATTTCAAACAAAATCCTACCGGGCTTAGCTTTAAATACCCAAAATTCAACACTACCTTTCCCTTTACCCATACGTACATCTGCTGGCTTTTTACTAACCGGGGTATCAGGAAAAATTCTTATCCACACTTTACCAGAGCGTTTTAACGTTCTAGATATTACGCGCCTTGCAGTTTCAATATGCTTAGACTGAACCTTACCTACTTCCATAGCTTTTAATCCATAATCTCCAAAAGACAGCGTGCTACCACCTTTAGCATTACCCTTGATTCTCCCCTTAAATACCTTTTTATATTTACTCTTTTTGGGAACAAACATTTCAATATACCTTAACTACCAACATAAACCCAAACTTTAACTCCTATAATACCACATATAGTCTTCGCTTCATAAAAAGCATAATCTATATTAGCACGCAAAGTATGTAAAGGCAAACGACCTTCTTTGTACCATTCAGTACGAGCTATTTCAGCTCCGCCAAGACGCCCAGAGCAACTTACTTTAATACCCTCAGCACCCATCTTCAAACAATTTTGAATAGCTTTTTTCATCGCTCTTCTACATGAAATCCTTTTTTCTAGCTGATGTGTAATACTCCTTGATATTAAAGCTGCATCTATTTCAGACTTTTTAACTCCTACTACATTCACTTCGACACTACTTCCTACTTTTTCAGCTATTTTTTGCCTTACCTTCTCAACATCTAAACCTTTCTTACCTATTATAACTCCAGGCTTAGAAGAATGTATTATTATAGACACTAAATTAACTGTACGCTCCACAATTACTTTAGAAATACCAGCATGCTTAAAAGATTCATTTATATAATTGCGAATAAATAGATCGTAATGCAATCTCTGCTTATAATCGTCTGTAGCACACCAAACAGAATCCCAGGTATTACCATTTACTTGTAATCTAAATACTTTAGGATTAACCTTCTGTCCCATATTTTTACACTTTCCTTATTAACTTTCCATTTCTATAAATCATACAATTTCTTTCAATTTTATAGTTATATTACTATAAAATTTACTCATTCTATTAGCCCTACCCATAGCTTTTGGATATACTCTACGCAAAGTAAGGGACTTACCTATTAAAATTTCCTTTATATATAAATTATCAATGTTCAATCCATAATTATTTTGAGCATTAGAAATTGCAGAATTCAACACTTTCATTATAAAACCAGCAGCTTTTTTTTCACAAAATCTTAATTGTACATTAGCAAAAGAAACTTTTTTATTACGTACTAAATCAGCAACCAAATTCAATTTGCGAGGAGTCGATCTTAAAATCCTAGAACCAGCCTCAACTATTATATCCCTATTTTTCATATCAATTACCTATCTTCTTGTTGCCTTTTTATCACCACCGTGCCCAGTAAATTTACGAGTAGGTGAAAATTCACCAAATTTATGACCTATCATATTCTGATTATCAACACTAACAGGAATGTAATCTTTACCATTATAAACAGCAAACTTTAAACCCAAACAATTAGGAAGAATTACAGAAGCCCTGGAATGAATTTTTATCACCTTATTAATAGAACCCTCTTTTAAAGCTCTCTGAACTAATCTTAGTACAGATGGGTGTAAAAAAGGTGGTTTCCATACAGATCTACTCATAAATTAACCTTTCAATTTTTTTATATACTTATCACTAGATTTATTTTTTTTCCTAGTTTTCTTTCCCTTTGTTGCAACACCCCAAGGAGTAACAGGATGACGACCGCCAGAAGTTTTTCCCTCTCCACCTCCATGAGGGTGATCAATCGGATTCATTGCAACTCCACGCACGGCAGGTCTAATTCCAAGCCACCTACTTCTCCCAGCCTTACCCAGCTTTCTATTCTTATGATCAAGATTAGACACTACACCAATAGTAGCTTTACAAGAAGATAAAATCAACCTAACTTGACCAGATCTAAGCCGCAATAAAACATATTGACCATCACGACCAACAATTTGCGCACAACAACCCGCAGCTCTAGCAATTACAGCACCACCACCTGGCTTCAATTCAACGTTATGAACAAAAGAACCAACAGGTATATATTTCAACAACAAACAATTACCTGGCAGAATATCAGCATCATCTCCAGCTGTCACAACATCACCAGGCTTCATACCTTGAGGAGCTAATATATAAGATTTAGTATCATCTTCCTTATATGATATTAATGCTAAAAACCCACTTCTATTTGGATCATACTCTATTTTCTCAACTATACCCTGATCACTTCTATTACGTTTAAAATCTATAACTCTATATTTCTTCTTGTGACCACCACCCCTGTGACGAGTTGTAATTCTACCATGATTATTTCTTCCACCACTGGATTTCTTACCAAATACAAGAGACTTCTCCGGCTTATCTTTTGATAAACCAATTTTACTTATTAATATAGTCCCACGAGAAGACGGAGTAACAGGATTAAAAAATTTCATACCCATATTAAACGCTCATTATATCTAATTTTTGACCATCTATCAAAGAAAAATAAACCTTTTTTCTCTGTTTTTTACAACCAATCACACCCCTGAAACGTCTATATTTAGGTTTAACTCTAATAACATTTATAGAAGAAATTCTGACATTAAATAAAGACTCTATTGCCAATTTTATTTGACGCTTATTTACATTTACAAAAACATACAAAGAGTATTTATTAAACTTCTCTCTTAAAAGAGAAGCCTTTTCTGTGATTACAGGAGACTTTATTATATTATTATATTTAATCATAACAATCTACCTTCAAGATGCTTTAAAGTGTCTTTTGTTAACATCACGCATTCATGATTCAATATATCAAAAACATTTAACCCAATAGGTTTGATTAAATCTACATAATGCAAATTTTTAGCAGCACGTAACAAATCATCTCCATAATCACCAACTATTAAAAAAGAAGAAAACTTAAAATTTCTAATATATTCACACATTTTAGATGTTTTCTCCACATCAACATTTAAACTATCAAGAACAATAACTTGATTATTTAAATATTTTAGAGATAAAGCAATTTTCAAACCAAATTTACGTACTTTTTTATTAAGAGAATAAGCATGACTCCTCACAACAGGACCAAAAATAATTCCACCACCTCTAAACTGAGGAGACCGCAAGCTCCCCTGTCTCGCCCTACCAGTACGTTTTTGACCATACGGCTTAGCTGTTGTACCAGAAACATCACTGATACCCTTTGTTTTATGAGCACCAACTCTTCTCTTTGCTAATTGCCATCTCACTATATCATGCAAAATACTCAATTTTTGCTTGGCAGAAAATATCAAGGGATTAAGCTCAACACTACCTACATTACTATTAGATAGATCAACTAATTCACATTCCATAACTAACTCACCAAATTATTAGCATCATCACTCATATTCAACAGCAGACCTGCTGGAAAAGGAACATCTTTATGTAAAGGCTTTTTAACTGCATCTCTCACAAAAACATAAGAGTTTTTAAACCCAGGAACATTATTACCCTTTACAGCAATTATGCTATTTTCATAATCAATGGATAATACTTTCATATTCTGTACAGTTACTCTGCTATTACCTAAATGACCAGCCATTTTCTTCCCCTTGAATACTCTACCAGGATCTTGACATTGACCAGTAGAACCTTGTGATCTATGAGCAATAGAAACACCATGAGATGCCCTAAGCCCACTGAAGTTATGCCGCTTCATCACACCAGCAAACCCTTTGCCTAAAGAATAACCCGTAATATCAAGATATTGACCAACTACAAAATGATTAACCCCCACCTTTTTACCACATTCTATTCCGAATAGATCAGTTAATCTACTTTCGTATAATTTACATTTACTATTTATACCCTTTTTCTTTAAATATTCCAACTGAGGTTTTGCTATTTTTTTTAAATCTCCTGTGCCTAAAATGACTGAATTGTAGCCACATTTATCTTGTCCTTTTATATCGATAATATAAGTTTCGCTGAGATGCAATAAGGTTACAGCCATGCGACTATTATCAAAATACATAGCAGTATGGCCAACATTCGTCATTAACAAACCAATTCTCCTAAGCGAATTTATTCTTTTCATTTTCTCTTTTTTCCTAAATATTAACTTCCTTAACCTTTAAATCTACTTCTACACCAGCAGAAAAAGATAAATCTGCAAGCATCTTCATCATAGTAGAAGTAGGATTATGTACAATAATTAACCGCTTAGAAATTCTCATTTCAAATTGCTCACGAGATTTTTTATCAACATGAGGAGACCTATTAACAGTAAATTTAGAATCTTTTCTTGGCAATGCAATCGGACCAGATAAATCTGCATTAAACTGCTTTAATTGATCAATAAACTCCCGAATACACTTTTCCAATAAAGAACAATCGAAAGCTTTGATTCTAATATATATATATTGCTTCATCTTAGTTATTATACTCATTCTAAAATTTCCGAAACAACGCCAGAACCAACAGTTCTACCACCTTCTCTTATCGCAAAACGCAATCCTTTATCCATTGCTATTGGTACTTGCAACTCCACTTCTATACTTACATTGTCCCCTGGCATTACCATCTCCTTTCCATCTAGCAATTTTATGCTCCCAGTTACATCCGTTGTCCTTAAATAAAACTGTGGCTGATAATTTCCAAAAAATGGTGTATGCCTTCCTCCTTCTTCTTTCTTCAATATATACACCTCCGCATTAAACTTCTTATGCGGGGTTATTGCCCCTGGCTTTGCCAATACTTGCCCTCTCTCCACTTCTTCTCTCTTTGTTCCTCTGAGTAGTATTCCTACATTGAGTCCTGCACTTCCCTTATCTAGCAACTTCTTAAACATCTCAACACCAGTACATATCGTCTTTTGCGTCGCTTTCAGACCTATTATCTCTATCTCATCCCCTGTCTTTATCTCCCCCTTCTCTATTCTTCCTGTTACTACCGTCCCTCGGCCCGATATTGAAAATACATCTTCTATTGGCATTAAAAATGGTAAATCTATAGGCCTTGGAGGTACTACCGCATACTCATCTAACTTCTCCATCAATTTATCTATTGATTTCTTTCCATGCTCACTACTATCATCCTCTAATGCTTTTAACGCAGACCCAACTATCACAGGCACTTCATCACCTGGAAATCCATACTTACTTAGCAACTCTCTCACTTCCATTTCCACCAAATCTATCATATCAGCATCAGCAACATCAGCTTTATTTATATATACCACGATATATCCAACACCCACTTGTTTTGCCAGCAATATATGCTCTCTCGTTTGTGGCATCGGTCCATCAACCCCCGACACTACCAATATCGCTGCATCCATCTGTGCTGCACCTACTATCATATTCTTCACATAATCAGCATGTCCAGGGCAATCAACGTGTGCATAGTGTCTCTTTTCTGTTTGATATTCAACATGCGCTGTTGCTATTGTTATCCCTCTCTTTCTTTCTTCTGGCGCTTTATCTATTTGATCATATGCTACAAAATTACCATAATGCTTTGTTATCGCCGCTGTTAACGTTGTCTTCCCATGATCCACATGTCCTATCGTTCCCACATTTACATGCGGCTTTCCAAATGCTTCTACTATCGCTGTCATAACTTTAACTCTTCTACCTAAAATACAAATACATCAATAAATAATATGTTGATTTTATATAAATACAACAAAAAAAAGAGCGGATAGTGGGAATCGAACCCACGTCACTAGCTTGGAAGGCTAGAGCTCTACCATTGAGCTATACCCGCACAATGGAGGAGGTAGGATTCGAACCTACGTACGCAATGCGGACAGATTTACAGTCTGTTACCTTTAACCACTCGGTCACTCCTCCACAAAAATCTGTTAAGAGAACACTACCTTAACTTAAGTTTTATTATCCCTAATATTAAACATCCAAATCCAAAAGATCAAGTAATAAAAGCTAATCTAACTGATTTCAGTTAGATTTTACTTTTATATAACAAAATATTGTCAATAAAACGCCCAAATAAATAATGTGAATCATGTGTACCTGGCGCTTCTTCTGGATGGTATTGAGCAGAAAAGACTGGGTAATCCTTCATCATTATCCCCTCTACACTATTATCAAATAGAGAAATATGAGTAACTTCAACGTTACTTGGAAGAGAAGCTGAATCAACAACAAAACCATGATTTTGGCTAGTTATCTCAATTTTTTCACTATTTAGATGATAAACTGGATGATTACTCCCTCGATGACCAATATCCATCTTGACAGTCTTTGCTCCCAAAGCAACTGCAAGTAATTGATGACCCAGGCATATGCCAAGAACTGGTATTTTAGATTTCACAATAATTTCTATTTCTGAAATTACACTCTCTCCTATCTCTTGTGGATCACCAGGGCCATTTGAAAGCACTATACCATCTGGATTCATGCTTAATATTTTGTGAGCAAAACCTGTATCTGGTTTGACTAATTCAACCGTACAATCAAGTTCTACTAAGCGTGAGATTATACTATTTTTTACACCGAAATCAACAATTACAACCCTATATTTTGCATTAAGAGCGCTTTGAAAGTTATTACTTAAACTGACTTTCTTAGTTATTTCTATTCCATTTACAGATTTGTATTTCTTCAATTCATCTAATATATGTGCCTCACTTGGCGTACATATCATTCCATTTTGAGATCCATGTTTTCTCAAATATCTCGTCAAAGCTCTAGTATCAATTCCCGATATCCCAACTACATTATTTTTCTCCAACCAATCATTTAAACTAATATATGAAGAAGAGTGAGACATAGGAGAAAGTTCACACATAACCACACCACTTGCAAAAATTTTCTCTCCTTCATTATCTTTGTGATTTATTCCAACATTACCAATATGAGGAAAAGTGAACGCTATTATTTGATCAGCAAAAGAAGGATCGGTTATAGTATGTTGATAACCGGTCATACCAGTGGTAAAGCAAACCTCACCTATACATTTGCCTTTTTTACCTACCGATTTCCCAAAAAAACACTTGCCATCTTGTAAAACTAAAGCTGCATCCTGCATTTAACTCTCTCTTAAACTCATTTAAAATATTATATAAGAATTTTAAATAACATGCCAAAACTCAATCACAAGCTTCTCAACACAAAAACATCTTGACTATCGCATGTTTCATATTATATGAATAAACTGTTAATGAAAGTGGAGGGTTGCAATGCCTAATAATACAGATCAGTCTAAAAAAATAAATGAGAAATGGTTATTTATAGGAAGTGCTTCATTGTTTCTTGTAATAATGCTACCATCAATTTTTCTCTTAGCAAAAATAGCTATGATGTTTGTTATAATCTCAACTACAGCAATAGCAATAAAAATTGCCTCAAAAGCAATATCAAACGTTTTAGAGGATAAAGAGAATCAATCAACACAAAATAAAATTATAAACCTAGCTATTGGAGCAGTGTCCATACTTGCAGGTGGGCTATCATTACTTATTACAGCAAAAGTTAGTTTCATCGCAATATGTTCAACTATAGCTACTTTAGCTCTGTACGAATATATTAAAGATGAAAAAATAGGTAAGGATATAAATGATAAATTCGATGAAATAGCTAATAATACAACTGAGTTTTGCGTCAACAGCATTGAAAAACTTATTCCATCACAAAGTTGTGAAGTGTAATCTTTTGTTTATAAATTTTTAGATGCATGGCTGACGTATAAACACTGAAATCAGCACTTCCTTTCTTGTTATCCTAGTAATGGTTTCCATCATCAGAAACGTTGTATTTTTTATCACTTCTATACTCGTAAATTTAACTAGATTCCAGTGTCAAGCACTGGAATGACACGCCTTGAATGGAAATCGGTGCGCGATGCACAGCCGTATAGAGATTGAAGATATCATCCAAGTACTCTCCTTCTTGTCATTCCAGCGCGTGACGCTGGAATCCAGATTGGGCATTCAGTTGATAAACACGCTACAACGTTTTTCGTACGAAAGGACTAGATAGCTACTTTCACGACATCCATTTAGTTGCTTTTTCTAGTATGCCTTATTTTGCCACTCTGCTAAGCAGATAGTTAGATTTTGAAGAAAAATAAGAACATTATTCTCACTCGATGAATCTAATAAAAAATGGCTCATTTTACAGCATTTTAAATTTGTTCTGTACAATGTTTGTAAAATTGCGATAAAAAATTACTTGACAAGTTTTGACAGCTTTGCTACTATACGTAGTGAAAGTATTCTAGAGCTCGAAATCTATCTTCGTCTGCAGACTTTTCAATTCAATTAATTTGTAAATTCTAGTTAAAATATATTGTAGCTATGTATAGATAACTTCTATCATAGTCATATATATTTTTCTCAATCTTTTTTATTAATCGAGGACTATCATGTTTAAAACACTGAATTACGCATATCATTGACCTATATATCTTTAAAGGACAGATGGTACCTATGTCCTTTTTATATAAATTTATTGTATTTTATGCCTACTTAGTAATATCATTTATTGTTTTTGTTCCAATCTTTTTCAAATATTGCGAGCCCTTGATCAGTTAGTGGATGATTAATTAACTGTCTAAGTACTTTTGCTGGCACGGTAATTGAATCAGCACCAAATTTTGCAGCTTCTATTACATGCGCTGGACTTCTTACTGATGCAACAAGAACTTTTGTATTAAAGCCATAATTAGAATATATAGTGCATATATCTTCTATTAGCGATAAGCCATCATAGCTTATATCATCAAGGCGACCAACAAAGGGAGAAATAAAACAAGCACCGGCCTTAGCGGCAAGCAGTGCTTGTCCAGGAGAAAAACATAATGTAATGTTAGCAGGTATTTTATGTTCTGTCCACAACTTTTTACAAGAAATTAATCCTTCACGTGTAAGGGGTAACTTTACTACGATATTACTAGCGATTTTCGCTAACTTCAGGCCTTCCTTAACCATATCTTCATGTCTATTTGCAACAACTTCAACACTAACAGGTCCTTTTATAATAGAACATATTTCGCTTACTAAATCTTCGTACTTATCTTTATGTCCAGATTTTGCTATTAAAGAAGGATTAGTTGTTATACCATCAATGAACTCTTTTAGCTCCTTAATTTCATTCACATCAACACTATCAAGAAAAATTTCCATATTATTATCCTGTTTAAAACCTATTTTTACAAAATATTGTCATCTTTGGAAAGTGTTAAATAAAATCGGATTTTTAACTCAACTCAATTTTCAGTCCGTTAGAAAAGAAAATATTGAACTGAGACACAGTATACCCCTGGTAATAAACATGAATTGGTTGCATTTTATTAACAAAATTAGCATAACCAATTTCTGAAGTTTACTAGCTTTACGTTCAATAGAAATTCTTGCATAGCCTAAAACTTAGTGCTACTATTAGTATAGTAACACAAATAGATAGTGAGGAACAATAAACAAAATGACTAAGTTCGAGTGTAACGCTCGTAATTAAATTCAACTGAAAAGGTTAATATAAAAGGAGTTTTGATAGCCTAATCACTCCTAAAGTAAATGTATTACCAGAACAATATAGTAAGAGGGTATACTATGTCAGCAAAATTTCTGATATTGAAAGATATATTAGCAGAACTGAAAAGAAAAAATAGCATTACTGTTTTAGAAGAACATTGTCAGGAAAAATGGGAGGTTTATGACTTGCTCATGGATTTAACAAATGATGAAAATTTTAAGCAAGCATATATAGATCTATCTTTCAACAAGAGCTTTAAAAAAAACTTTATAGAATTAGCAAATCAGGCAAAAAAAGCTGTAAGTAAGTATTTTAGAAGGAAAGACATAGAGTTTCAAGCTTTCTATATAAGAACTGAAGATGCTAATAGAGTGTTAAACATTAACCTTATTAATTACAATAGAAGTGAGCCAATAAGAATTAGTGATATCTTACAGCAAGAAAGGGATATTAGCACATTGAATATCTATTGCGATAAAAAGCATGACATATACGCTTACCGAAAAGGTAAGGAAAGACATTATGAATTTAAAGAGGGTGCATATTATGAAATGACAAGCACTTGGCCTGTGCAGGACAAGGATGGAAAAACTGTTACCTGTACTATGGTTATGAATGTAAGTAATTCTGGTATAACTAAAGTACTACAGTTTAATGGTAAAGATTTTGAATCGCCACCTGAGGAGTTTTGGAATTTAATAAGACAAAATGAAGAATTATATATTCAAGGTCTCTCTCTACATGACGCTGTCAAAGCATTATTGGAGAAGAATAAAGATGCTCCAGCTGTTAGTAATCTGCAAAACAACGAACATATAGTAATCTATCAAGACGAAAAGCTGAAAGATCTTGAAAATGATGCTAAAAGCAATCCTATTCTTTCTTTCACTAGCAACAATGTATCAGAGGTTAATCCACAGCAGATTGCAACTCAGGCAATTGCAACTCAAACAGAGGTTGCTGTGCAACACGTTGAAACTCAAACGAAAATTGGCTCTCAACAGGCTAAAATTCAAAGTTTACAAGAAGTTGCAACTCAAACAGAAGTTAATTTACAGCACACTGAAACTCAGACAGAGATTGCTGTGCAGCACGTTGAAACTCAAACAGGAATTGGCTCTCAAGAAACTGAAACTCAGACAGAAGTTAATTTGCAAGAAGCTGCAGTGCAAACAGAAGTTAACTCACAACAACTAGATCAAAAGCTTACAAAAGCTGAACAAGAAATTAGAGAATTAAATGAACTGAGGAACAATTTACAATATAGGCTCGACGAGGCTGAGCAAGGAATTAGAGAATTAAACAAGCAGAGGAACGATTTACAATATAGGCTCAACAAGGCCAATCAAGAAAATGAAAAATTGCAAGAAGAAAGGTTTGATTTGAAAAACGATCTTGATCAGTTAAGAAGCGATAATGAGAGTATAAAGAAAAGTAAGGAGAAGCAAACATCAGATTTGGAAAAAGAGTTACTATTATTGAAAGAAGAAAAGCAAATGTTAAACAGTCGTATAATAAAGCAAGAAAAATTAGAACAGGAACTCATGGAGGTTAAGAAGAAAGTTAAGGAATTGGAGAAACAATGTAATGATTTACAAGTTGAATGCAAAGAAAAGGAACGAAAACTTGAGAAAGAAATGAGTAAAACAGATGAGCGAACAATCCAGCTTAATGCAGAGCAAAAGCAGAAAATACAAGAACTTGAAGATGCATATGAAGGAAAGAAAGATCTAGAGAAAAAGCTAAAAATTTCTAATGCAGAACGAGAGAAACTGAAAGGTGAAGTGAATAAATTAGAAGAAGTTGCAAGTGAAAATGAAAAGGAAGTAGACAGAATGAGACGTCAATACGATAAATTGGTAAACGATTTAAAATCTCAAATGCGAAACTTAGATGATGAGCACAACACAAATCTGGAATCTTACAAACAAAAGGTAGATCGGCTAAAGCGGAAATGTGAAGAGTTAGAGAGTGAGCTAGAGCTTAAAAATGAGGAATTTAAGAAGCAAGAAGAACTGTTATGTCAGGAGATAGAAGGAGAGGTAGAGAAAAAATACGATCTATTACTGGAATTAAAGTTTAAAGAATATGAAGATGAGATTGAAAGATTAATAATAGAAAAAAAAGAGCTAAACGATAAAGTACAACACTTAAATAACCAAGTAGAATTGTTAAGTCCAGTAATTGATAAAGCACTTGCTAATAAAAAGGAAGTTTGTAATAATAATTCAAAAATGTTTTACCAGCTTACAGGGGAAATTGATGATCCAGAAAAAAATTCAAGCTTTGATAGCGCATTTTATTTTTATAGTGATGATGATCACTGTAATTCATTTCTAAACTCCGTCAACAGTACCTCAGAGGTATGTAGCAAAAGTCAGCGTGAAGGTGTTTAATATGTTCAGGTGCATATGAAATCAGTGCTTTTTTTCCTGTCATTCAACTCTTGTCATCCCAGTGCGTGACACATAGCTGTACGAACATTGCAATACGGCAACATAATAAACAATGTCATACCAGTGCCTAGACACTGGGATCTAGTTTTTGGACATTGTTTTTGACATATGTCCTTAAGAACTATTGTTTACTGTATAATTTGCAAATACTTTTTATATCTGGATCCCAGTGTCATGCACTGGGATGACAAGAAAGAAGGTACTGGAATGACATCTTCCCTGAACCATAATGTTCGTACAGTTGTGTGTCAGCTACTTGAATGACAAACATTGAGATGACAAGAGTAGACTTATTTCTTGAACAAAAAAGAGCCCCTAAAGAGATTTGACATCAAGATAACTTAAATATATACCAACTCTCTTATTTTTTAATGATTCCTCATCATGAGTCAAATGATCAAAAACCTGAATTTGATTTGTTACAATGTTACAATTATTATTTGCAACCTCCAATATACCATTATCAATTACAATTTTTTCCTTTGTCTGGTTACTCATTTGAGCAGTAATTATACCAGGTAATAAATAAATTAAGTAAGGAGAATGGTAAGCTAAAATCACTAGCTCTCCTTCAAGCCCATTTACTGAAAGCGAAACCACTTCATCGAATGAAATTCGATTATCAGGAGAAAAAAATTGCACCTTAAAAGTGTTCATAATCTTTAATGTCCGGCTCCAACTTCAGCTTTTATTGATTCAGCCTTTTCTATTACTTCACTTATACTTCCCACCATATAAAAAGCAGCTTCTGGCAGATGATCATATTTACCTTCAATAATTCCTTTAAAACTAGAAATAGTATCAGAAAGTGAAACAAATTTGCCAGACATGCCAGTAAATACCTCCGCAACATGAAAAGGTTGAGAAAGAAACTTCTGAATTTTACGAGCTCTATCAACAATAATTTTATCTTCATCAGATAGTTCATCCATACCAAGTATTGCGATAATATCTTGCAGCGACTTATAAGTTTGCAATATACGCTTTACCTCAGAAGCCACATTATAATGTTCTTCACCAATGATTTCAGCAGATAAAGACTGAGAAGTTGAGTCAAGTGGATCAACAGCAGGGTATATACCCATTTCAGCTATCTGCCTTGACAACACTGTGGTTGCATCAAGATGAGAGAATGTCGTCGCTGGAGCTGGATCGGTCAAATCGTCTGCAGGAACATATATAGCCTGTACAGAAGTAATAGAACCAGCAGTAGTTGAGGCTATTCTCTCTTGCATAGCGCCCATATCAGTCGCAAGAGTTGGCTGATAACCAACAGCCGACGGTATTCTTCCAAGCAAAGCAGAAATTTCAGAGCCAGCTTGAGTAAAACGGAAGATATTATCTACAAAAAATAGAACATCTTGATTTTCATGATCACGAAAATACTCCGCCATAGTTAGTGCTGTTAAAGCAACCCTAGCCCTTGCTCCAGGAGGTTCATTCATTTGACCATAAACCAAAACGGCTTGAGATTTTTCGTGCTCATTTATATCCATTACATTCGAAGTAATCATCTCGTTATAAAGATCATTACCTTCACGCGTTCTCTCTCCTACTCCAGCAAACACAGAAAATCCTTTATGAGCTTTTGCTATGTTGTTAATCAGCTCCATTATCAGAACTGTTTTACCAACACCAGCTCCACCAAATAAGCCAATTTTTCCTCCTTTAAGATAAGGAGCAAGAAGATCTATAACCTTTATTCCTGTAACTAAAACTTCTTCCTGTATCTTCTGCTCAGTAAAACTTGGAGGTGATCTATGTATAGGTTCTAAATCATACTTTCCTTTTAGCGGACCACACTCATCTATAAGCTCCCCTACAACATTAAAAATCCTTCCTAAAGTTGAGCGTCCAACCGGAACTGATATTGGTGCACCTGTATCAACAAACTCATCACCTCTTGACATACCATCTGTGCTATCCATAGCAATGCAACGAACTATATTGTCACCTATATGTTGTGAAACCTCTAAAACTAGCTCCTTGCCCTTACATTTTAGTTTGCTTTTTAAAGCATTAAATATCTTAGGCAACCCGTCTTCAAATTTTAAATCAACAACTGCTTGAGTTATTTTAACTACTTTACCTGTACTCATCTCTTTCATCACCTAACACTACAATTCTATAAAAGAATTTCTAAAGAAAATAAATCTTATATTATTAACAGAAATTTTGCAATATTAAAACACTTACTAGTTACGTTTCATTATAAACAATGCAAATGCATTCAATAGCCAAGTAATAACAAACAGCACCAAACTAAGCGCATAAGCAGCAAGAGTTTGCACACTATTGAAGTCCTGATCTCCGGTAAGTAATGTAGCAATTTGTACAGTGATAGTAGTAACTGAATTGAGAGGATTAAAGGTCAAATTTGCATTGATTCCCACAGCCATTAGTACAATCATTGTTTCACCTATCACTCTTGAAATTGATAATAAAATTGCACTTAAAATTGTAGGCATTGCATAAGGTATTGTTATATGCCATATAGTTTCCGCTGGTGTTGCGCCAAGCGCCATAAAACCATAACGTAAACTTTTTGGAACAGATCTTATAGCATCTTCAAGCAAAGAAATAATAAAAGGAAGAATCATTACCCCGATCGATAAACCAGCAATCAAAGCACTTTCTGAGTGTATACTTAAATTAAAAAAATTTGCTACCTGCTTTATAAAAAAAGACAAAAATACGACTGAGAAGTATCCATATACAACAGTAGGAATAGCAGACAAAACCTGTAAGGCTGTATTAATAACATAACGCACTTTTTCACTCGCATACTCACTAATATATATTGCAGAAAATAAACCAAGCGGCACCGCAACTAACATTGCTACAATAGTTATAAGTAATGTCCCCACTAAAAGTGGCGCTATACCAAAACATCCCACCTCTCCTTCGCCAATAATAGCTACATTATGCTTCCATTTTAAGCAAAATAAGAATTCTGAAATAGCTACTTTATTAAAAAAAGAAATGGACTGAACAAAAATAGATAGCATTATAAATAAAGTGATAAAAAGTGATATTGCTAAAGCCATAAATAACAAAAATTTTACCATCTTATTTCTTTTACCTTTAAAGATAAAAATCAGCATAAAAAAAAGTAACGCTATAGAAATAGAAGTTATAAAATAACCATCATAGAATGCTAACAAACAAGGTAGCATCCACATACAACTCAAATATATATAAGACTTAACTTTACTTACTGCTTGAAACTTACTCAAACAAAATAAAAGGATTAGTAAAACAGGTACGCCTATAATTAAATTCATTTTTCCATATATCAAATTTTATTCAACAAGAATGCCATAGAAGCTAACCATTATTTGACAATAGAGCAAAATAATTTAAAATAAATAGTCATATTAATATAAAAACAATGAAAAGAACATTTCAACCAAAAAATTTAAAAAGAAAGCACAGACATGGATTTCGTTCACGTATGTCAACAAAAGCTGGAAGAAAAATTCTTAATAAGCGTCGTTCATTAGGGTGTAAAAAATTATGCGCATAGTAAGCATAAAAAAAAAGAGTTTTCCTTTGCTTTTAAAAACAGATTAGCACCTGACAGTCTTTTTTATCGAGGGGTATATATATCACTATATGCTATAAAAGAAAGAGAACCTGAAAAGTATATTCATGTTATTAGAGTAGGTCTGGCTATCAGTAAAAAAGTCGGAAAAGCAGCAAAAAGAAATAAAATAAAAAGGCAATTACGAATGCTAACTAAAGTTAGCATTTCTAATATAAGTAATGTAGGATACTATTACATAATACTAACCCATAAAAACATTATGCAAGCAGGCTATAAAAATTTACAAAAAGACCTCAATATTTGCTTAAAGAAAGATAAAATAAGAAGAAATTTTCACTAAAGTATTTACAGCTATATTTTTTATGATAAGATAAGTAAAGTTTTTAAAATAAATTAATAGGTGTGGGTGCTTGATGGTAGAGAGTATAAGAAAACAAGATAAAAAGCTCGATACAAATAATGCTAAGGAGAGTTTTTATAAATATAGAGAGTCTAGCTATCGTACACAATGGGGAATGGCATTTGAACAAAGCCTATACTTAGAACAAAATAAGGATAATCCTAGAGGGAAATTGCTAAATTTGAATATAGAAGCAACTTATTACAATAAAAGAATAGTTTGATAGAAGTAAAAGTACCCGTTCAGGAGAGTGGTTCAAGAAACGATAGGCAAGGGATTGTATAGTTCTCTTTGTTTCCATGTTAAGTAATAATGAAATTATCTTTTCAAGTTCCTAGGGGAGTGTTAAATAAACTGTGTCAAACCACATTTTTAGCTCAACTGAATTTTCAATCTGTTGGGAAAGAAAATATCGAGCTGAGATATAGTTAATGCCCAATTAGGCAAAGCCATTACCCATTTTTGCTCTACTTTTTTTATAGCACAATATACCTGTTTGTACAAGGCGTTTGTGTTGGTAAATGAGCCCTTGGTTTTGGTGAATTTCCTAATTTGCCTATGTAGCCCCTCTATGGGATTAGTAGTATAGATTATCCTCCTAACTGGATCGGAATACTTAAAATAACCAGATAGGTTTTCCCAATTATTCTGCCAAGATTTTATAACCATAGGGTACTTTGTGCCCCATTTTTCATCTAATTCCAACAGATAATTCTCGGCAATTTCCTTACTTGAAGCTTGATATACCTTCTTTAAATCACTCAAAAAACTCTTTGCATCTTTACTAGCTACATACTTCAGTGAGTTACGTATCTGATGCACTATACACATCTGCACTTCTGCATTAGGGAACACACCGTTTATTGCTGCAGGAAAGCTTTTTAGCCCATCTACACATGCAATTAGAATATCTTCCACTCCTCTCTCTTTGAGATCATTTAGTACTCCCAACCAGAAGTTAGCTCCTTCACTTTCAGCTAAATAAAAACCTAATACTTCTTTTCTGCCATTTTGATCTATACCTAATATATTATACATACATTTACTTACACAATGCCCGTCCTCCTTGACTTTAAAAAATATTCCGTCCATGAAAACTATCGGATATACAGACTGCAGCGGACGACTACGCCATTCGTTGATTACTGGTAGCAGTTTGTCAGTAATACTTGATATCTCTGCCGCCGATATTTTGTGATCGTAAATTTCCTCAATATGTGACGCTATATCTCTGTATCCCATGCCACTGGCAAATGTGCTTAAGACCTTTGCTTCAAGTTCTGGATGTAGGCTTGTTTGTCTTTTTCTAACTATTTGGGGTTCAAAGCTTCCTTCCCTGTCTCTAGGTGTTAACAACTCAAATGAGCCTCCACTCGTGCGTAAAGTTTTTGCGTTTCTCCCATTTCTTCGGTTATTTTCTTCACTTTTAGCTGACATGTGGCTTTCTATTTCACCTTCCAGACTTGCCTCTAGCAACCTTTTTATAAACGGTGTTAATGCTCCATCTCTTCCCGTCAGCGGCCTTCCTTCTCTTATCGATGATAGAATATTTGCTTCCAGTTCTTTATAGTCTACCAAACCGGTAGTTCTGTTTACTTGACTCATGTCAAACCTCCATTTTTTTATATCAATTATATTTTTATTTCTTGGTTTGACACAGTTTATTTAACACTCCCATATAAAAAAATGGAGGTTTGACACAGTTTATTTAACACTCCCCAGTTTGAAAGTAATTATAAGAAAAAGTGATTGTGAACAAACCCTATAATATCCTTGATCTCTTTTATATTGTTATTTGCAATCTCTGCTGCTTTTTCTGTACCTTTCTTTAACATTTCATGTAAATGGAATTGGTCTTTTAAAAGATCATTCATCCTCTCACGTATAGGTGATATAACGCTGATGATTAAGTCAGCTAACTCTTTTTTAAAGTTCTTCATGTCATGTTTATCCACTTTTTCACACACTTTTTCTACATTTAAATCACTAAGCACTGAATAAATATTTATCAAATTGCTTATTTCTGGACGACATTTTAAAGTAGAAAAATCAAAGCCTAGAATTGAATCTGTTTTTGCTTTTTCTATTTTCTTGACAATTAAGTCATTTGTATCGTTAAGGTTAATGCATGAATATTCTGAAGGATCAGATTTGCTCATCTTGCTTGCTCCATCTCTTAAGCTCATTATCCTTGATGTACAATCCAAAGTTAAGATTTCAGGTATGATGAAATGACTACATTTATAATGATTGTTAAAAGCTGATGCAATATCACGTGCAAGTTCTAAATGCTGTTTTTGATCATCGCCAACAGGAACATATTTAGTTTGATACAGCAATATATCCGCAGCCATAAGTACTGGGTAGCTATATAACCCAAGAGAAGCTTTTTGTTTATCGCTTCCAGCCTTATCTTTGAATTGAGTCATACGATTAAGCCAACCAATTGGTGTATAGCACCCTAGCAGCCAGCCCAATTCTGCATGACCACTAACTGCGGATTGATTGAAAATAATCGACTTTTCCGGATCTATTCCACATGCAATATAAGTTGCTGCTGCTTTAAAAATATTATTTTTTAATTCATTTGCGGGAAGCTTATTTGCTGTGATTGCATGCAGATCAACAACACAAAAAAGAGATTTATATTTATCCTGCAAGCCTATCCACTGCTTAATTGCACCAAGATAATTGCCCAAGTGTAATACTCCACTTGGCTGAATACCTGAGAAGACAACTTCTGTCATACCTTGAGTGTTTTATTAGTTACTTTCGCAATCAGCAGATTTTTTAGAAAGAATAACCATTGCAGGACGAAGCAACCTATTTTTAATGGTATAACCAGTTTGTAGTACTTCTACAATAGTGCCAGGCTCTTTTTCATTATCTTCTCTTTCCACAACAGCTTGATGTAAATTGCTGTCAAAAGAGTTACCTATTGGATCTATTTCTTCTATTCCATGTTTTTTTAGATCACTCACAATCTTTTGGTGCGCCACTTTTATTCCTTCATGAATAGGATCATCATCTTTCAAGTTTTCCATTGCTTTTTTTAAATTGTCACAAGAGTCGATCATATCACGTGCAAATTTTGTGACTGCATAATCACTTGCATCGCTAATTTGCTTTTGCATTATACGTTTAACGTTTTCATTATCCGCAACAGCGCGACGTAAATGATCTTCAAGCTGAACTGCACGTTCTTTTAATATATTAAGCTCTTCACTTAAATCACCTGTTTGCTGATCTTCTTGGTCATCCCCTTTTCGTTTACTGACCATATCTGCAAATTTCTTTTTTTTCTCTTTATTACTATCTGACATATCATTCACCCTTACAAACTTAATAAATATATAACAATCAATCTAAAAATATCAAGCGTTAGCTATCCTTGTCTTTCTATGCTTGCATTTAAAAAGTCAATCAAAGCAGTTTTATAAAGAGAATCAGAAAAAGTATCAATATTACTTTGCGCCATATTAATATAGTGTTTAGCTTCTTCCATAGAAACATGAATGGCATTATGATGATTAATATATTGTAATGCTTGGTCAAAATTGTGTCTAGCTGAAGAAAAAGATTTCTCCCAGAATTTTTGTTCTGATGGGCTGCCTTTTTCATATGCTATAATAGAAGGTAAAGTAACTTTACCTTCAAAGAAATCTTTTCCAAGTTGCTTTCCTAAAGTGCCTTGATTAGCAGTATAATCTAGCACGTCATCAATTATTTGGAATGCCATACCAAAATTAAACCCGAAATTCCTTAGCCTCTCTGTTTCGTCACTTGTGGCTCCAGATACTACTGATGCAGCCTCGCAGCATGCAGAAAATAAAGATGCTGTCTTTTCTCCAATGATATTAAAATAATTTTTCCTAATTGTGTTAGGGTCAAAACGCGTTGTCATCTGCTTTATCTCACCCTTGACAAGCAAATTAGATGCCTTAGATAAAATAGAGAGAACACTTAAATTCCCACATTCTATAAGCCATCTAAATGCTAAGGTCAATAATAGATCACCAACTAAAATGCTTGATTTATTCCCCCAAATTTTATTTGCTGTTGCAACTCCATGGCGTGCCTTACTTTCATCAAGCACATCATCATGAAGTAAAGTAGCGTTGTGTATAAATTCTACCGATGCAGCAATGTTGACCCTACTCTCTCCAGAGTAATTCAGCATTTTACACATAATAAAAATGAGCTTAGGCCTTATCTTTTTTCCTCCTGAATTAATAAGATGAGATGTAATATCGGTAGCAAGCTTAGTACCTTCATCATTGACATTTTTGAAGATAAAGTCATTCATAGCCAATAAATCAGAAGATATAATATCATCTAATTTACTACTTTTTGTTAAATCAGTGTTTAGCATTTAAGAGGACTTATGCTTCTTGCCCTTGTACTTTCTCAACTTTTTTCTTTTCTATTTTTTTCGATTCTGTTTCTAAATCTACTATGCCTTTTTTAATGAACCACATTACCCTTTCAGTTACTTGCGCTCCTACACTTAGCCAATGTTTTAATCTATCAGCTTTTACCACAACACGATTTTTATTGTCTTTTGGCAACATTGGATCATATTGTCCTATTCTCTCAATAAAGCGCCCATCTCTTGGTGCTCGTGAGTCGGCTACAACTATCCTATAAAAAGGACGTTTCTTTGCCCCAAACCTTGCTAACCTTATTTTAACTGCCATGTCAACCTTTATTCATATATTAATTACAATTTAAATACAATAAACAGCTCAAGTCAAACTAATTGTACCTCTTTTACCTAAAAATACAATATAGCCCCCTCCAATCACTCATAAAAGAAAGATAATAAACTTTTTTATATATCATCAATCATAGCATGATTAATTTCTACTCTATACTTTGATTTTAGATAGCTAATTAACTGTTCCTTTAGCGATATCATCACACGTTTTCCGGTGTCAAGCATGTTTAATTTACCATTTGATGAATGCATTTCTTTTAGAACGCCTATTATAATTTCATTATTGTATTGAATAGGATCTGTTACCGAATTAGTTGTTTTCATATTGAAAATCTCTTCTATGAAAGAAAAAGGGTAGTTTTGTTCATTGCGTTGTATTTGCTGGCCTTTAACCAATTTTATACCTTGTATTTCTTCCAAATCTGTCTTTTCTCTTAGTTGAACTGCTACTTCTTGTCCCATTTTAAACATTCTTTCTTTTATAAATTCACTACGCCAAAGCTTTATGGCTGATTCCCTACTTTCTTCAAAATTTTGTAATTTAGGAGGAACGATATCACTGATTTTTACACCAACAACAGTATCTCCAACACCCTTAAAATAACTCTTCTGATCTTTCTCGCGTGAAAAAATGAAAGAAATGAAATCACTGGAATTTCCTACTTCATTACCACTTTGGTCTTTTCCACTAGCATCTACTGGACCAATGGTTTGTATAGGTAAATTGTAATTATTGGAGATTTCTTCAATCGTTGCACCATTGTATATCTTATAATTCACTTGGTTTATGAAATCATTGACTTTTTCAAAAGACTTTTGATTGGTTAAAACTGACCTTATGTCTTTTTTTAAATCAACCAAGTCTTCATCAGAGATTTGATGTATGCTTTCTACCTTTATTACGTGCCATCCAAAATTGCTTGTTAAAACTTCACTTACTTCACCTGTTTTGAGAGCAAATACCTTTTCTCTCATATTTTCAGGTAAGAAATCCTTAGTTATATTATTTACTCTGGTTTCATCGAGTTTCACTTTATTAAACTCTTCTATTATTTGTTCAAAGCTTGCTTTACTTTCTTCAAGTGCTCTTCTTGCTATTTCAGCTTTTTCTTTGGTAGGAAATATCACATTGAATATGTCTCTTTGATTTTTAAGTTCCTGATGTTCTATTATACTATCAACCTCTTCATCTGAAATTCTGATTTGATCTTCAAAATATTTTTGATCCAGAGAAATGTATTGCGCAGTTCGATACTCAGGGTAATAAAAATTGGACTTATTTCTTTCATACAAATCAAGTAAGGCTTGATCATCTGGTTCAGGAACGTCTGTAATTGCATCCTCAGTTATTTTAACAACATCAACTACTCTAGTTTGGTAGCGATTTTTGTATATCTGCTCATCAACACTCTCACCAAAAGTTACCGGATAACTATCTTTAAATAACGAAGTCATGAACATCATTGCAGGCAGGATTTTCTCTAGTTTTTCTATATATTCCTTTTCTGTTATATGCAGGCTATTTAGAGTTTGATGGAATTTATTATGGTCAAATTCTCCTTGATCGTCCTGAAAGTACTTGGTATTTTTTATATGGCTTTTGATAGATTCTTCTCCAACTTTTAATCCAAGTTCGCTAATTAGGTTAAACAATAGTTTTTGCTCTATAAGTGCGTTAAGTAAATCATATTTCAGCTTTTTTACTTGTTCTTTACTTACATCAGATCCAGAAATTTGCTTTTCATAATTTTGATATAGTAATTTATATTCATCTGATGTTATAACTTCCTTTCCTACTTTAGCTAATTCTTTCCTTTCATCATCATTTGATAAAAGATTGCCAATCCCCATAAAGATTAATAAGCAAACTAAAAGGAGAACGATTGCCTTGGTAAAAAAATTTCTAATACTCATTGTAAACTCAATTAACTAACACTTAAATTTAGAATAGCAATAATTTAATATTTGTAAATCTATTAACAAATTAGCTAATATATGTAATATTGTAATGTATTAAATTGAATGGAAGCTTATATTAACCTAAGAGCCTGTAAGTGATCTCTGAATATGGTAAGATGAGGTATATGAGGTATATGAGGTAAAGTATGAGGAATACATATCCAAGTGACATAAGTTGTGAAAAATTCGAAAAGATTAGACTAATTTTAGAAAGCGTGCGAAAGAAAACAAAGCCAAGAAGATTAGGTTTATATGAGTTATTTTGTGGTGTGCTTTATGTACTAAAAAGTGGCTGTCAATGGCGAATGCTTCCAAAAGAGTTTCCAAGATGGCGAAATTTTTACGATTACTTCAAGAAATGGAGTAAAAAAACGAATGAAGATAGAGAAAGTGTTCTAGAAATTGTCTTAAAAAAAATTGGTTGGAGAGAACAGTGGTCGGAATACCAAAACAAGCTTCTGCATCATTGATGCCCAAAGTGTAAAAATACCGATACTGCTGAAGAAAAAGGTTATGATGCTGGCAAGAAAATTTCAGTAATAAAGCGTCATATCGCAGTTGATACACAAGGTTTGACACATGCAACTCATATAACAACGGCAGAAATAACTGATCGTAGCAGTGCTTTGACAATGGTTAAAAATGCTAAAGAAAGTCTCTCTGAAGTTAAAAACATACTGGTTGATGCAGGCTACACTGGAGAAAATTTTGCAACACAGATGAAAGTAACTATTGGTGCAACTGTTGAGGTGAAGCACCTTTGCTGTATTGCCAAAAAGATGGGTTATTGAGAGATCTTCTTTTGCCTGGTTGGAAAAATGTAGGCGACTTTGGAAAAAGTGCGAGTGTAAACTTAATACTAGCCTACAAATTTGCTTTTACTTCTTTCCTCCTCAAAAGATTATGAACAGGTTCTAAGAGATAAGAAATATAAACCAAAAAGCCATTGGATAACAAAGTTAATGCTTTTTTAGTTTTAATGGTTTATATTTTATTTCTATAACAGTAAAGGAATATTAAAATGGGAGATGTTTTTTTGATGTCAATGGAATCTTCTAAAGACAATAAAGATAGAAATGAACAATTTCTCATGCAAGTAGCTGCTTGGTTGGTTGATAACACTAGCTTAACTTTTGATCAAATAGCACAATGTTGCAAGTTACCCCTTGAAAAAGTACAAGACATAGCTGATGAGGAAATAGAAGTTGAAAAGTATGACCCTATTATTTCTGAAATAATTACTGAAAAAGAAATCGATAATTGCAAAAAAAATCCAAATCGTGTACCAAATTTAATTATAAAAAATATAAAAAAAAGGGCAAAGACGATTAGCTTTCTTGCCTTTGCTTCCACAGCAAGGCGTAGAGATAAACCTAATGCGATTTATTATTTGGTAAAAAAATTTCCTATCCTGAGCAATAATGTGATAGCTAAGCTAGTTAGTACAACAAATTACACAGTTGAGCAGGTAAGAAATAGATCTCATCATAACATACTCAATATCAAACCTCAAGATCCTGTACTGCTTGGTTTATGTAGCCAGGAAGATTTAGAAGCAGAAGTGGAAAGAGCAAAAGTAGAAGAAGAGAAGAAACAAAGATTAAAAAATATAAATAATAGCTATTGATGATTTTCAAGCTTTTGTACTTTGTTGATATTAAATTAATTTGACTTGTTAGTTTTTATCAGTATAATGTTAAGTAAAGTATCTAGTTTAATAATAATTAAGTCTAAATACGCACTAAAAACTAGCTCAGCCTAATTTATTGTTTTATATTCACATTTTAGGTTAGTAAGCATCAATTAAAATTTTTGGAGGATTATGACAACAATCAATGAAGATGTCTTAGCAAAAGGAGAGGTTGTAGGTCAACCTGAAAAAAGCGAACAAATTCATAATGCTGACGCAGTAAAACAAATGACCAGTGAAGGTGCTGAAAAAAACAAGAAAACATTGGACCTGAGAGAATTGAAAGAGAAAACAGCAGAAGAATTGTTAGAGCTAGCTGAAGAAAGAAAAATTTCAACTAGTGGTAAAGGCAATGGCAGGATGCTAAAACAGGAAATGATATTCAGTTTAATGAAGAAAATGAGTGAAGAAGGAGGCATAACCACAGGAAGTGGAGTAGTGGAAATATTGCCTGATGGTTTTGGTTTCTTACGTTCATCAAGTGCAAATTATGCCCCAAGTACCGATGATGTTTATATTTCCAATGGCCAAATAAAGAAGTTTAATTTACGTACAGGAGATATGGTATGTGGAGAAATAAGGCCACCTGGTGATAAAGAAAGATATTTTACTTTAACTAAGGTTCAAAGTATAAACTCTACTGAGATCAGTGAATTAAGAAAGTACGTCCATTTTGATAATTTGCTTCCGCTTTATCCTGAAAAAAGCCTCATCCTTGAAAACAATAGTAGCGGAGATAATAAAAAAGATATAAACATGCGTGCTGTAGATATAGTTACACCTCTTGGAAAAGGACAAAGAGCATTGATAGTTGCTCCACCTCGTACAGGAAAAACGATATTGCTTCAGCAAATGGCTCACTCTATAGCTACAAATCATCCTGAAATAGAACTAATAGTATTACTTATAGATGAAAGACCCGAAGAGGTGACAGATATGATACGCTCTGTAAAGGGTGAAGTGGTAAGCTCTACATTTGATGAACCTGCCTACCGTCATGTCCAACTTGCCGAAATAGTAATAGAAAAAGCTAAAAGAATGGTTGAACACAAAAAAGATGTAGTGATTTTGCTTGATTCTATAACTCGCCTTGCGCGTGCTTATAATGCAGTCATTCCTTCGTCTGGAAAGGTTCTAACCGGTGGTGTAGATTCAAATGCGCTGCAAAGACCAAAACGCTTTTTTGGAGCAGCTCGTAATATTGAAAATGGTGGCTCTTTGACAATCATCGCTACAGCCCTTATAGAAACTGGTTCAAAAATGGATGATGTTATTTTTGAAGAGTTTAAAGGCACAGGTAATGCTGAAATTATACTAGATAGAAAACTTGCTGATAAACGTATATTCCCTGCTATTGATATTACAAAATCCGGAACAAGGAAGGAAGAGCTATTAGTTGATAAGGCCATACTAAATAAAATATGGGTATTGCGTAGGATACTTAACCCTATGGGATCTGTTGAAGCAATGGAGTTTTTACGTGACAAACTACTTTTAACAAAGAGCAATGCTGACTTTTTTAACTCCATGAATCACTAAAAGTAAGCCAATTCTGATGGAGCAAAAAAGCAAAGCTCTCTTATAGCTAAAATAATTTGGATTTATCAAAATATATTAAGCTGGCAATCTACCTTAAGTTGCTATTCCAACTTATAGCACTGATTTTGATCAAAAATTTTATGTATTCAGTTTATTTACAATCGATTTTCCAGTGTCAGCCACTTAGATGACATCTTTTTGACTCTTAATATTAATATCAATTGTGTACCAGTGTTGAAATGACACACTCAAAAGGGGGATTGTATTTACTCTGAATCAGGTGATAAATTAGATGCTTGGTAAGCGTAATTTGGAGCTTCCTGTGTAATGATTATATCATGAGCATGACTTTCTCTTAATCCTGATGAAGTAATAGTGACAAATTTGCAGTTTTTTTTCATCTCTTCTATATTACGGTTGCCAGTGTAACCCATTGCAGCTTGCAACCCACCAATTAACTGACAGATCACTCCTGAAGCTGGACCTTTAAAAGGAACTCTTGCTTCTACTCCCTGTGGAACTAAATCAAGTTTTGAATCTTGAAAATAACGGCTAGCTGACCCTCGTTTCATTGCACTAATAGATCCCATTCCTCGATATTCCTTATATGCTCTACCCTTATACATGATAATCTCACCTGGGCTTTCCTCAGTACCAGCAAAGATTGAACCTATCATCACAGTATCAGCACCAGCTGCAATAGCTTTTGCAACATCTCCCGAATATTTTATTCCACCATCAGCAATTAGTCTGACATCCTTTGCTCTACACACCTCTGCAACATTCTTGATCGCAGAGAATTGTGGCATACCAACGCCTGTAACTATTCTGGTAGTACAAATTGATCCTGGCCCTATTCCAACTTTCACTGCATCAACACCAGCATCAATCAACGCTTCAGCAGCCTCTGTTGTTGTGATATTTCCGCCGATTAATTGAGTATTCGGATACATCTTTTTTATTTCCTTAATAGTGCTGATAACGTTCTGGGAATGACCGTGAGCGGTATCTACAATAACCACATCAACTTCTTCTTCGACCAAAGCTTCACATCTTTCTATACCGTCTTTTTTACCAGTACCAATTGCAGCGGCAACTCTGAGTCGACCTTTACTGTCTTTACATGAATTTGGATATCTATTGTATTTTTCGATGTCTTTAACTGTGATTAGACCTATGCAACAAGAATTTTCATCAACAACCAAAAGCTTCTCTATTCTATTTGCATGCAACAATTTCATTGCTGAGGCACTGTTTACTGCCTGCTCTCGAACTGTTACTAATTTATCTTTTGTCATTACCTCGGAAACTTTTATATTCATGTTCTGGTCTTCAATAAACCTCACATCTCGATTAGTTAAAATTCCCACTAACTTGCGTTGATCAACTACAGGAATGCCGGAATAATTATACTCTCTCATTAATGAAACTGCTTCTGCAACTGTTTTATCTGGGGAAATTGTAATTGGGTTATACACGATCCAGCTTTCATATTTTTTCACCCTTCTTACTTCTAACACTTGTTCATCTATTGATAAATTCTTATGTATGCAACCTATTCCACCATGTTGGGCAATAGCTATTGCAAAGCCTGATTCAGTGACAGTGTCCATTGCAGAGGATATGAGAGGGATATTTAGTTCTATATTATTTGTTAGATAAGTTCTTGTGTTTGCATCACGAGGCAATACATCAGAATAGGCTGGTAAGAGAAGTACATCGTCAAACGAATAACAAGCTTCCATTTTTTTCATATGCTTTATTTAAAGCTTATACGCCAATTAATGAAATTGCAATAGAGCTTTTGCAAAATTAGCCTGGCTCCAGCTATTTTTAGATCGAAATAGGATAGAAGATGGATGTAGCTCCTAATATATTTATCGCAAAATTACATTATTTGCTAGCAAACAGAACTGCTCAATAGTTAAGCTTTCTGGACGTTCGTCTCCACTCAGTTTAGCATTCTCAAGAATAGTTGAGACATCACTAGTTATACTTTGCAAGCTATTTCTCAGCATCTTTCTTCTTTGAGCGAACACAGCACGTGTTAGCTTTGTTAAGGTTTCTAAATTTACTGCAAATCTTGGAGTGGGTAAAGGTTTTACTGTAATTACTGAAGAATATACTTTTGGTCTTGGAAAAAATTCCTTAGGTTCAATATCAAATTCCTTTTTTATGTCGCATAGTAACTGGCTTAGCACTGATAGGGAACCATAATCTTTAGAATTAGGTTCTGCTGTAATACGCTCTGCTACCTCCTTTTGGAACATTAACGTCAAATTCGTAAAAAATTTTATATTATTTAACCACTTTAAAAATAACGCTACTGAGATATTGTAAGGCAAGTTAGCAATGACTTTGACTGGACATTCTACCAGCTCTTTTTCTACAACATTAAGTGCATCTGCTTCTATAATTCTATATTTTCCCTGATGCTCATTTAGCAATTGTTCGTGATGTTTCACTAAACTACTATCTTTTTCTATAGAAAGCAGAAACTTTGGATTATACGCCAATATTTCTCTTGTTAACGCACCATACCCAGGACCAATTTCAATAACATTAAAATCTTTCAGGCTACCAGCTAAGGCAACTATTCTTTTTGTTATCTCATTCGATAAAATAAAATTTTGCCCTAGACTCTTTTTTGGCTTCAGTGAAAATTTTTTCATATGATCTTAGTATGCAGTATTTTAAAAATTAGTTGACGAAAATTCATCAATAATTGTATATTGTCAGTGTATTTAATGCCGGCTTAGCTCAATTGGTAGAGCAACTGACTTGTAATCAGTAGGTTGTCAGTTCAAGTCCGACAGCCGGCACTCTCATTCATATAAGAAAAATTGATGTCTTTTTTAATAGTAGCAAATTGGAAAATGAATGGAACACGTTCTTCATTTGTTGACTTTATGAACAAACTCAATAACAAGAGTAACGGGATTACCTCTAAATTAGTAATTTGCCCTCCTTTTACATCATTTCCAAGTAATATAGAGTTGAACAACAATATTAAAATAGGAGGACAGAATTGCCATCATAAAGAGTTCGGTTCTTACACAGGTGAAATTAGTGCAGGAATGTTGAAGGAACTAGGATGTAGTTACGTAATACTTGGACATTCTGAAAGGGCTCATGAAAAAGATAGTGAAATAAAACTTAAATCGAAAGCAGCAATAGAATCAGGATTACACCCAATCATCTGTGTAGGTGAAAACTCAGAAGATTATAAAAATAAAAAAACAAAAGAAGTAATAGAATATCAATGCAAAAACCGTTTGCCAACACAAGGTGAATATACCATAGCATACGAACCGATATGGGCAATAGGGACAGGAAATGTGCCAAATAATGACGCAATTGCTGAGGTGATAGAGATAATAAAATTGTGTACTGGTAAAAAACACATTATATATGGTGGCTCAGTCAGCTCAGAAAATATAGGAAACTTGCTCAGTATTCCAAATCTATTGGGAGTTTTAATTGGTAGTGCAAGCTTAGATTTTGATCACTTTTATCAAATTATACAACAAGTCAAGAAAAAATTTTCTCTTAATTAATTCTAAAGGATAAATACTCTTATTGTCATGACGTCCAGTACAATGTTGCAAATTAAAAATCTCTCCATCCTGTGCTGGTTCTTCGATTCTAAACGCCACTTCTACCTGGTCATAACCAATCTGAATTCGTTCTACTAATGCTTTAATGATGCCACGCTTAGTTTGCCAATCTAGCTGTTCCAAATTAGATTTTACACTGGAATAAAGACTCTTTATACTGTTGATGATAAGGTTCATTCCCTTCTCTATTGCTTTTTGATCAACTACCTTTTTCTTCTCTTCTTCTATCCCTCTTAAGCGTTCCCTCATTCTTTTCATCGTCTGTTTAAATTCTTCCTCACTTATATATCCTTTATCTCCTACATTTTCTTGACTATAATAGTCTTCCATTAACTTTTCGATGCCTTGTTTTATTTGGTTTTCCCTTCTTGCAAGCTTCTTATCTGATGATTCATCATTTTTATTTTCTGCAATTCTACGGTGATACTCATTTTTTATTATCTCTGGGTTTTTTAGTAAATTTTTCACCTTTTCCCATATAGCTGTTTCTAACATATCTGTACGGACCAATTTATTAGTACACTTCTCCCTACCATCAGTAATACGTATAGTACTACTACAGCGATAATAGCTAAACTTTTTTCCCTCAACTCCACATTGTGCACCACTATACGCATATCCACAGTTTTGACACACAACTAGACCTTGTAATAGATATTTCTTTTTTCCTCCCTCTCTCTGCATCCTTGCTCTTTTTCTATTTTCATCCAGTTGCTTTTGTACTTTATTAAATAACCCTTCATCAACTATTTTTGGTACTGGTATATAAATCCAGCTGTCCTCATCTGTGCGACAGATAGAAACCTTTTGTTTATTTCTTTCTCTTTTTTCAACCCTCTTTAATTTACCAAACGCTGCTTGTCCTTTATATGCTGGATTTCTTAACACCTTCCAAATTATTATTGGACACCACACCTTCTTTCCAGTTCTTGTTCTAATTGACTTATCTCTTAGTCTACGTATCACTTCCCTTATACTTATTCTCTCTTGCCCTACCCACATGAATATCTGCTTTACTATTTTTGCTTCCTCTTCATTTATTTCAAACTTTGTCTTTTCTCTATCTACATGCTTTATACGATTATAACCAAAAGGTGCAATGCCAATTACACTTACACAGCCTTTTTTTGCTCTATGGAGTTTTCCCCTACGACTACGTTCCATAATCTTTGTACACTCATATTCTGCCACTAATCCTTGCATTCCCAATAACAATTTAGACTCTGGATTATTTTCAGTCTTATGATTTAAGAATATTACTTCTACTCCTGCTTTTTCAAATTCATCAAGTAATATCATTTGATGTGCAGATTTTCTTGATAGTCGGTCAGGTGAATGAATATAAATTTTATCAATTTGATCTTCTCCTACTTTATCACGTAATGCATCTAAACCTTCACGTTCTAAACTCCACCCACTAAGCCCATCATCCTTAAATTCATACTCATTCAATAACTCATGCTTATCTGCAGCAATTCTATGCTTGAGCTCGGCAATTTGACTCTCTATTGTATTGTTCTGCGCTTGACTCTTCGATGAAACTCTTGCATATAAGGCCACTGTTATCATTTTTCTTTATCTCCTTTTCATTGTTTCTTTTTACCGCATACCTTAGTAACAGCTCATAGGCGTCTGCTAGATGTTGTTCCGCTAATTCATCTGGCTCGTATCGGCAAGTTAATGTTCTTTTTCGTTTGGTAGAAGTCATAGTTTTAAATCCTCCTGATTAAGTTTTATCGCTATGACTCCCCCACCAGAACCGTGCATGCAGCTTTCCCGCACACGGCTCCACAATGTAGTATTCACAGCATTTCCTATTTTGTATATAATGAGTAGCATATTCTTGGTTTTGGTAATGGATTCACTTGTAGATAGTGTGTAAATTGCTTTAAATTCAAACTCTTCTTCTGACTACGTCGGTTTATCCACTTATACGCTAGCTTGATTACCCGCCAGAAGAATTTATTCAACCACCGGTAATTTCCGCTAACTCCGAAGTAGTTATAGTGTCCTGTTAGTTTTGCTTTAAGTATTGACCACCAATCTTTAAGGTGAACTTTATTTCGGATCTTTTTCACCCATTCTTTGATTTCTTTAAGTTTTCTAGATAGATTTTCTTTCGAGGTTTTATGACCTACCATTACTCTACCTTTACGACTCCTTGTACCATAATGGGTGAATCCTAGAAAGTTGAAACTTTCCGTCTTTCGTTTTTCCCTTATCCCTTGTTGCCATTCCTTTTTGCCAAACTTTACTATTCTTGTTTTGTCTTCAGATATTTCCAGTCCAAATTTTCCTAGCCTTTGTTTTAGTGACTTTAAGAGTTCTTTAGCATCTTCTTCTCTTTCACAGCAAAACAGGTGATCATCTGCATACCTAACTAGTTCCATATAACCTTTAGATCTTGGCTTGAATTTCTTTCCAAACCACAAATCCAGTACATAATGCAAGTATATATTAGCTAGTATAGGACTTACTATTCCCCCCTGAGGTGTGCCTAGTTCAGTTGCTTCATAATGTCCTGCTTCGACTACTCCTGCCTTAAGAAATCGCTTTACTAACCACAGTATGTTTGGGTCTGTTATCCGTTCCTTCAAGCATCTCATTAGCCATTTGTGCTGGACATTATCAAAGAATTTCTTGATATCAACTTCTACTACATAGTTAGTTGGTCTGTACATAACTGCTTTATTTAGTGCATTTACCGCTTGATGACAGCTTCTACCAGGACGAAAACCATATGAGTTATCCAGAAAGTTAGCTTCATAAATATTTTCTAATATCTTCTTCAGCATGATCTGGACCAACTTATCTTCTGTTGATGGTACCCCGAGACCGCGTTTCTCTTTGCTTCCAGCTTTTGCTATATATGCTCTTTTCACTGGTTGCGGTTGATATTGCTTTCTCTTCATACTATCTACCAGAGTTCTAAGCTTCTCTTCAAGATTTTCTCCATAAGCTTCTACTGTCACCTGGTCTATACCACATGCCTTATTATGCTTTAGTTCTTTATAACATTCAGCAAGATTCTCTGCGTTTATTAGATGAATTAACGATGTAAATTTCAATCGTTTATCTTGCCTGGCTCTTACTGCTATCTGATTTAGTTTTCTTTGCACGTTACTCCAACCTCCGTTGTATTGGCATAGCAATCCCTAAACCAGTCACTATATTGCTGACCGCTTCCCCTTGTATGTGGCTTTCCCACACTCTGAGTACTATCAGTCAGTCCGACTTCCTTTGCATCTTCCGTTAGTCCTCGCCTTTGTTGACTTGTTCCAACGTACCTTAATAGGAATGCAAAGGATCTCCCAAGTTTACGTAAACTCCATCTCAACACGTGGTACGGCCTCAGATCCCGATAGAGTGAGTGATAACTTGCCTTATCGTTACCCTTCTTGCTGTCTTCCACTATATGAAAAGTGTCGACCTCTATGACATCGAGAATTTCGGGACTCAATACCTTCACTTTCGTTGTACCCTGTGTTGTCCATTCTACTAGCTTTACTACGCTCATTACCTTACGCAGCATAGTAGTTTGTTCCAGCCTGCTGGCTAGGCTTTGCCTGGATTGGATTTTCACCAACTGGACTTTACGCACTTTGCTTGGCGCACTCATAGTTTCTCCTGCAAATGTTTTTGTAGTGCAAGGAGCCTTACCACTCCTTTTTTCCATCAATCCATTTACTCTTATGAAAAAGACCAACTTTTATCAGCTACAGCCTTCAAATTTGGTCTAGCCCTTCCTTTACCAACTGCTGTTGCGCTTTCTGATACGACTCTTATTTTTTTAACAAACTTTCCATTTTCTCTGTTTCTTTCTTTAATACCTCGGCTATTTCTTTGCTATTTTTCGCATAATCCATCGCTGTTATTCCAAATTTATCTGCTTGCTCTATTTCAGCCCCTGCTTTTACTAGCTCCTCCACTATTTCTTTTTCTCCTACCATACATGCAAGATGCAGCGGAGTGCATTTATTGCCATACTCTTCAGCATTTACATTCCCTCCTGATTTTATCAATTCCCTCACGATTTCTAGACGTTTCTCCGTTACCGCTAGGTGCAGTGCTGTGTATCCTTCTACATCTTTAGCATTCACATTCGCTCCTTTTTCTACTAATAATCTCACTGTTTTTGCGTCTACTGCATAATGTAGTTCCCTTTTCGTCTCTTTCTTTTTAAATGAGCTCTCTAATAGAGATTTCTCTTTCTTACCAAGCTTTATCATAATCTACCCCTACCTTTCTTTAAACCTAAGCCTTCCTTTTCACCACCTCATCTATCATCTCATTTACTTGGCTCATTATCTTGCTTGCTAAATTTTGACATTCCTCCTTTATTAGTGATTTGTCTCTTTTCCTTATTTCTCCTATCTCTATTATTTTTAGCTCCGGCATGTAGCTTCCATTCAACATGTCTGCTATTTCTCCCACTAGCCCCTCTATTCCATAGCACGTCAGTTCTCTACTTTTTGTTATTCCTCCTTTTTCTCTCAAAAATTTACTCGCCTTTTCACTCTCTTTGCTATCACATAGACGATACTTTTCACTTTCCCAGATATAGTACATTGGTGTTGCACCGTACTTATTCAGTTGATTAACTTCAGCTCCGGCCTTTACCAGCTCTTTTATTATTTCAACTCCTGCTCCTCCTATTTTGCACGCAGAGTGCAGTGGCGTACATCCAGTGACATATTGAGTGGCATTTACTTCTGCTCCTTCTCTTAGCAGCACTTTTACATTTTCTAAACTTTTTGCAAATACTGCACAGTGCAGAGGTGTATAACCATTTTTATCTCTTGCATTAACATCTGCTCCTTTTTTTATTAATAACCTCACTGTTTTATAATCAGAGATTTCTACTGCTTGATGCAAGATCGTCTCTCCTTCTTCATTTCTTTTATTAATGTTTTTAAACCCGTTACTTGATACTTCTTTAAAAAACTTGCTAAAACTCATTTCATACCTCACAAAATTAGCTTTTCTAGCGCCAGACAAATTTCTTATATTTACCTGCCGCTATTCAAGTCATGTCCGTTTTAGCATAAGAAAGCAAGTCTTTTTCTTTTTATTTCATACACTTTTACCTATTATTAATATAATATATGAGGATCTAAATATAAGTACTTAGCTTATTATACATATTACTTGACTATTTTTCCAACTTCTGTGCAAATGTCGATGTTCGTGCCACTTCAGTACTCCTGGATAAAATACTAAAATGTGCTTTTCTAATTCGTGTATTGAGTCTTTTTGCTCTGAATCTGAGTCATTTTTATAGTAAACGTTGTGTTCTGCTAAAACATATTTTCTGACCTTCTGATCTGTATAATTTTCTAATTTGTAACGATGGATAATGCTGAATCTTTCTAAAATTGGCTTGTGTTTTAAACTCCAATGTTGCCCTGAAAGTTTATCGCTTCCCAATACAAATTTATTCCCTCTTTCCTCTACACTACTTACTGGAAAACATGCGTTTATTTCTCCTAAGCTCCAACTGTCCGATAATATAACTTGCGCTTTCGCAAACTTTATTTCTGGTAATAAACTTTGTGGTAATGGATATAGTGCTTTTAAATTGTACCACTGATGACTCCTTTCATAGATGCCTTTGTAATCCTTTGTGTGAGGCTCTGTTTCTCCAAGTACTGCTACATCTAATCGATATATGTCATTACTAAATGTTTGTTCATAATGCTCTCTTAAATAGTTGTCTACAATCTCTACTAACGGACCTCTAGAACTGAAAAAATTTATTCTTCCAAACGATAACACTGGTCCATCTTTTTCTATTTTTACCCCTGAATAGTCAGAAAGAAGATCTCCAAATAAACTCTCATCTAATATAAATCTCTGCGCATTATAATAATCGTTAAAAATTCTCATCAATCTGGATCTTGCAGGCAATGATAGTTTTGCCAGCTCTACTACTGCATCAACAAAGAAATCATTTGGAACATCCCTTATCCCTATCTGCAGTTCAAAAAAATGTTTACCAGGTGGTTCTTCGATAATTGTAATATCTTCTATATTTGCCCATTTTAGTGCTATTTTGAGTGATGCTGGGGTTCCTCTTAAACGCTGAAATTTTACTCCTTCTACTATGGCTTTTCTTCTATCTTTTACCCAGCGTAATATTTCCCCCAATTCATATTCCTCAATTAGCCAAGGTAATATTCTTTCTTCTAATCTAAATTTAAACCCTCTTTGGATATCTACTTTATAATCTATCGCATCTACTAGCGCTCTTTCCTGCTTTGTTGCATTTGGTGGCAATAACATTACTCAACCTTTAACTTTCTTAATGCAGCGCACTCATTTCCTAGTACTACAACGTCCTCTTTTGGCTCTATTAATTCCACATTTTCTACACCATCTACAAATAGATTCGCTATTATCCATGATTTTGTAACATTCCATCCCAACCTTCTACTTGCTTCAAACTTCTTGATGAACTGCTTCTTGATTTCTTCCTCTGATATTATAGGACTTATGCTCATTCTGCTGTGAATATCTATTTCCGTAATATTGCAACCTATCACTGTTACTGTATCGGTTAAAACCCTTATATCATCTCTAGTAACCTGCTTTTTTACAATTTCTAGTAGCTCTTCTGACACTATGCCAGTTGTGGATAATTGTGTTGATAAGATTGAAATTTGTACTTTCCCTGGTATAGTTGATTCCACTAGTGCATCTTTTACTCTACTATCTGCTGACAGTGCATGATATTTATAATATTCCTTACTTCCTCCTGTTGACCAACCTGCTATCTTTGCTTTAATTCTTTTTCTAAATCGTTCGTCCTCTTCTTCTTTCTGCCTCTCCACTCCATAAAACTCAGCTAAATTATCAAGATCTTCTCCCGTTGCAAATTTTAGTAAATTGCTCTTTACTGCTTCGTTCATCCTTTGTCTGAGTAAAAGTTCTCGCCATGCTGCTACCTCCAGAATCTTTATTGCTGGATCGGATTCTACTAACGCTGAAAAGGTTTCATCTCTACACACTAACTCCTCCTTCATTCTGGAAAATATTTCCTCGAAACTTAGCTTTTCTACAATATTTGGCAACTGCATACTTATATAACCATTCCATCAAAGCGAATGTTTTTCCCACTTGGTACGTATAATCCTTCTAGGTCAAGCGTTACTTTTCCTTCTTTCACCTCTGTCATTTTTACTTTTTCTAACTTAAACCTCTTTTCCCATTTTTCCAAAGCTTCTGCAGTTGCCGCATATATCTCAAGTGTTAAATCTTTATTTATTGGCTTATCTACTAATTCAAATAGCCTTGAACCATAACTTCTCCTCATAATTCTACTGTTAATAGGAGTGGTCAGTATATCAATTATCGATTGCTTTAAGTGCTCTATTCCTTCTAACGCTTTGCCTGTTTTAGAATCCGTTCCTTTCATTTTTAGCCTGCAAACACGGTTTCACTGCCTTTTATTACTTTAAACCCACATGAAACTATATCTCCTACTCTTCCTATACCAAGACCATTTGCAAACACTGTTTTTGATCCTTCTATTAATATTTTTCCTTCACTAAAACTATCTCCTTGCCGGCAAACTGGCTTACCATTTACAAAAACATTATTACTGCCGCTAATGCAGAAATGTGGTATAGCTTCTCCACAGTAGTCTCCTAACCTCACTATTCCTTTGTTCAATTTAAGTCGATCCTTTCTGCTTTCAGTTTTATTCCACTTTTTGTCATTTCTATCTCTGATTTTCCTACTTTAAAATTTAATTTATCCACTACAGAAATTTCAAGATTCTTGCTCTCTTTGTCATACAATAACTTTGTTCCATCTTGAAATACTAAACTGTTAATCATTTCACTATTCTCTGGAGCAGAATAATTTTGCTGATATATTCCAGCTAGTACTACTCCTAATGATAACTCTCCCAATGGTGACAATATTACTACCTGTTCATTTATGCTTGGTGGTAGCCAGCTTCTTTCCTCTCCTGCTCTAGAAGTTATCCATGGAAGAAAATCTGTTAAAAGTTCTCCTATCTTCACTCTTACTTTTGCTTTCTCATAATCTACTTCTTTTACAACTCCTATTCGTACAATGTTTGCTAACTTTCTTTGCAGCTCTGAAATAGCAAAATTACTCTCTAACATTTTCTTCTATTATAATCGTATGTGGCTTAATCTTATTTTCTGTCCATATCGATTTACCTAAATGAAGCTGATGACTCCAATCAACCATCCACACCAAATATGCATCTAATTCGGGTCTAAATCCGTCAATTTCTGCAGAGATAAATTCTCCTGGTGAAACATTTTTTATATTCCATGTATTTTTGTTTACTACTCTTGCTACTTCTGCTGCTAATGACCTTACAACTACCGAGGAATCCTCGACTGTTCCATCAACTACAATTCGTGCTTCAAATTTTGCTCTCAACGCTAATTCTTCTGTTCCTGGATCATGTCCTTTTTCAAAGCCACTAAGTTCCACAAATACTGCCGGTGCTATCAATTCTTTCCTTATTGTTGGATAAATTTCGCACGTCTGTATTGCTGGTATTTCTCTCTTCAGCGTGGTACAAATTTTATCATGTAAATCTTTCAAATTCATCCTTTATAGCTCAATTGACGTTCAAAAAACTTTGTAAAGACTTCTTCAACTTCATAATTAACAAGATTACCTATTATCCTTGAAGCCTCTGGTTCTAGTGGCAACTTAATTTCCTTTATTGGCAATGCTGTTCTTCCTTCACGCTTAAAAATACCGCTATTTCCTTTTGGCATAACTGCTGCAAATCCTCCTATAAACTCATGCTTTCCTACTTTCGATCCTCTTCTTGTTTTTTGTATTTTACCAATTGTCGATGCTCTAATGTCATAGAGATTTGCTCTAATTAACACTTCTAATCTGCTAGTTTTCGCCTTAAAAATTCTTAGCCTTCTTCTCATTAACGTCAATTTTATCTTCTTTTCCTCACTAATTTCCTTAGCTGCTTTTGATTTTAGCCATAGTGCTGTTCTGTTTAACGCTCTCACTATTGCTAATTCTATTTTTTTTCTTTTAGCATCTATACTTTGTATAATACTACCGGTACGCATTTATACTCCTGACGCTCGAATTTTCCATATCATTCCTGAATTATCTTGCAGCGGTGGAGAATATACTTTATATTTACGGTCACCTATAACAAAAACATCTCCTACTATTGGCCTTAACACATCAAACGCACTTACTTCTAACGCTAAAGTTTCTTCCACAAATTGTCCTTCACCAATCTCGTATAATTTATCTGGCTGTTGCTTTAATACTTGTACCATGTATGACTTATCCTTTGATTTATACAAAGCCACTTCTCCTAAATGGGCAAAACAATCTTCTAATAATCGCTTAATATTCTCTTGCATATTTCTTTTTGATATACTAACCTTTACATGCTAAGAAAGCGCATACTGGTAGAGTCGTTCTGTGCCTCACCACCTTGTAGTTACTCTACCAGTATGTTATGCTATAGCAACTTTTACTAATACGCCAGGTCTATGGCACATTGGCAATGGATTTGACTGCGTATGTAAATCTGTTCCTCTATCAAATCTTCTTGGCTCTTGTTTTGCATAAAGTGGTTGTCCTAGTGTGTTTACCGTTTCATTAAAATCTGCTGGTGCAAAATATGTTGTAAATGTGCTCGCTGTTCCTACTGGAAAACAGTTTCCACTTTCTCTTTCTATAAACCTTCTTACATTTCCCTCAGGATCAGTTGCTTGCCCTCTATATTCCTCAAATGTGATTCCGCAGAATGTAAATCCTGACCTCATATCATTCCTTAGCGCTGCTCCTTCTTGCCATCTCTCATATGCCTCTTTCACCTTACTATGGGAAGTTAATGCATCAAAAAACTCAGGGCTTACCAGTGCATGAATTCCTGTCATATATTCACCACTTAAGTTATCCTCAATATGTCGCAATACCTCCAAGCACTTACGCTTTACATCAGTTGTTGCTGTTCCAAGGGCAAAATTTACTACTTTTGGTGTTATTTCAAATTCGTTGTACAGATTTAATAATTCCGACCCATCAGCATCTAAAATTATTCCCTTCAGCGCTCCCATACGCAAATGCTCCAACGTTATTGCATGTTTATTTCTCATTAGCTGCAAATGGTCAGTTATTACATCTGCCAGCGCTTTAAGTTCACTCTCTGATCCAAATGCCCTTATTCCTTGTACTTCCTCTGGCAGCACTACATCATCATGCGGAATGTGCGGAATCGTAAATGTTCTTACCTTTCTTTTTCCTCTTTTTCCTACTGTTGCTGGTGCTCCGGGTACTTGCGTTGGTAGTAAACTTAACACTCCGTTGTGTTCTTCTATCGTAATATGTCTAAATCTTACTGACCTACTTGGAAACAAATTTAAATTTTCAACACGTCCATAATTTATCGGCAATATATTCATCGCATTTGTTAGTGCCGTCATGCTAAATGCTGTATTCGTAAATGGATTTTGCATTCTTTTTCCCCCTTATTAATTTAAGTTACACTCCCTTGCGGACAATGATCCCTCGTCCTTCAAGTTGCTTTATTGCTGCAGCTTTTTGCTCTTCAGTGATACCTGTTGGCCACACAATTGCATGATCTGCTAGCATTGCTATACGTGTAATGATTACTGCTTTGGCATTTTCTGTCGCATTTACATCACTTACTATCGCACCTATTGCTGTTTGTGTACCATCTGTTGCAGTTGGATTTATTATCTTAATCATGTTATCCTTATCACTACCAACAACTGTACCAAGTTTAAGATTTTGTCCCTTGGCTACCGTTATTTGGTCTCTTGAATATAGACTTGATGCCTCATACTTTAATAAGTCACCTAGATTATTTTGTTCGATTATACAACTCATAAAATTTCCTCATTTATTTTCCCCTTTAGTTTTACCGCCATGTTTGTAATTGTTGTACGCGGCGGTTATAAAAAAACTTAAATACTTGATTGCGCTCTAGTCCTTGCTACCTCCATCATCAACTCTTCTCCTGAATTCTGTGGTATTGCACTCAGTATCTCTGTCTTCTTTGTTCTTTCTGCAAGTAATTCCATTAAAACTTCCCTAGCTTGCTCAACACTTACACTTTGCTCAATAAATTCTCCTATCTTTTCTGGCATCTTCGATAAATTACATAAACGTATTAATTCAAGAACTTCAGTACGATACTTGGTTAAATTATCAGTTTCTAGGTCAGTTGTAGTTTGTTCATTCATAGTAATACTCCTGTTTTTATTAATAGATGAAAGAATTGTCATTCCGTCTGCAAGGCCTATTTCTACTGCTTTCTCCCCAAAATATAGCCCTGCCTCTGTTAATCGAATCTTTTCAATTGAAAGACCTCTGTTCCTTGCTATTAGCTGCAAAAACATTTCATATAGTCGGTCTACTTCTTTTTGTAAGCTTTCCAGACTTTCAGACGTCATTGGCTCATGTGGATTTAAATCATTTTTTCTACTTCCTGCAAATACTGTGGTATATTTTATTCCACATTTTTCATTAAATCCACTTTGATCTATATGACTTGCTATTACCCCTATGCTTCCTACTCCTGAAGTTCTGCTCACAAATACCTTTTCAGCACTTGACGCTATAGCATATGCAGCAGAGTAAGCATCATCATTTGCTAATGCCACAATTCTCTTTTTTGCTCTTGATTCGTAAATAAAATCAGCCAGGTCAAACACTCCATTGACCTCTCCTCCTGGACTATCTATATCCAAAAGAATTATTTCCACTTTTTCATCCTCTAAAGCTTCTTCTATTTCCTCTTGTATCTTCTCGTACGATGTCATACCTAGAAAATCATCAAAAGCTTCTGGTTTTTTAGTTAAAATGCCATGTATTGGTATTATTGCTGTCTTTTCTATATTGTTCTTTACATAGTGTTTTACGTTTTTAAAGATAGGTTGTTTTTGACTATGAAGCGATAGTAGTTCAAAACTTTTTGCTTCAAGCATTAATGGTCTACTTAGAAACATTGTTTCCCCCAACATCAGAATCAAATATTAAATTGAGACTATTTGCTCGCTTTTGATCCTCTGCTATTTCTTGATCAATTTCTTCTACATCGTAACCCATTTCTGATACTACTTCTGATCGACTTTTAAAGCCATTTCTTACTGCCATTTGTTGTGCTTGCTGGTCTTTTAAAGGATCAACCCAATCAAACCCTTGTGGTATCCATTTTACTTCTTTCAATGACTCACTTGTTAAATCTTTAGCTATAGAAAGTTTTCCAGATACTAACGCTAATTCTAGCCATCTATTCCATACTGGTCTGCAAAATTGAAATACCATAATGTTGTGTTGCAGCATAGCACATCTACGACGAAACTCTATTAATCCAGCTCTGATTGATGAATAATTAACGCCTGTTAAATCTCCTGTTAGCTGCTCATATGTTATCCCTGTACCAATCGCTATTGCCCTCAGTTGCTGTCTCATGAATGCTTCATAACTTCCTCCAACATCAGACGGCTCTGAAAATTTTATATCTTCTCCTGGGTCTAAAAGCTGCATTGTTCCAGGTTCTAGGCCAGATAATGCTACTCCTTGCTCACTTGCTTCACCTTCTCCCATGATATTTGCTTCTGGATCGAGTCTTGTAATAAATCCAGCAAACATTGCTGCAGTTTTCTTTCTCACCAGCTCTGCATCATCATATTGATCAAGCTCATAAAGCTTCAGCAGTATATTAGAAAGCCATGGCTCTCCTCTAATTTGCCCAGGTCTTAGTGGTCTATATATATGTAAAACATCGTTTGCTGGTACTCTCACTGATTCTCCAAAGGTACTTTCACCAGGGTGTTCTCTAAATAAGTAATATGCTTCTCTTTGCCCAAGTCTATTGAACTCAATCCCGTTTCTTATTACATTACCATTGGCTAGTGTTTGATTGCTCTTATTGTCCAAATGCTCTGATTCCAATACTTGAAGTTGCAATGGTACAGAAAATCCATCTTCGAGTTTACGATGTCGGAGGCGTACAAAACACTCTCCACCTTCTATCATGCTCCTACATACCAGAGCTTGTAATCCATAAAAATCACTTATTCCACAGCTATCTGCTTCATCTGTCCATTTTAGCCATAATTCTTGCACTTTCTTTCGAAATTCTGCATTCTTTGCTTTTGATTGTGGTTTTATTCCTGTTCCAATAGAGTTACTTACTATTGTATCAATAATATTTGCTGCATATGGATTTTTTCTCACCATATCACGTGATCTACTACGTAAAGTTTCAAGGCTTTGAGACAGCAAATTGTTTATACTTCCTAACTCTGGTTGAAAGTGAAAAAATCTTCTTCCTGAGCCTGCTGCATCCCACGCTGAGCTTTTGATTTTTGGCTTACTAAATAGTTGTTTGAATGATTTGAGTAACATTTAGATTGTTAACTACGCAACAGATTGTTGCACTATTTGTAACTACAGTGAACTGCTAGAAAATCCAGTCAACAAGCTATCAACACCTGTTATTTATTCAAGCAGTTCCTATACAAGCACATCTCTATTTAATTTTTACCAGAAGTACACTTAAATTTAAGATAGACTCCTTTCTTCTATATTAGGTTGCACAGTGGCGTTTTCTAAATTCATAAAAGGTTGTCTCTCCTGTTGACCAAGAGTGAGCTCTCTTAAACAACTCATGATCTGTGATACTTGCAACATAGTAAAAACTCCTATTCCAAATATACCTGTTAAATACCTAGACATTGAAAACTCTTCATCATTATAATTTCCAGATGTATAGACTAGGTAGAGCGAACCTGCAAATAGGGCAGAATGAGCCAAATTACGAATTGTTTCTTTTACTATTCGACCATTTGAATCTCTCTGTACCTCTTCAAGAATTTGTAATGCTCGTTCTGAAGCACTTAAAAATTCTTCTCGACTATAGGGGACATTTCGTACCAGCCCTAGCTCCTCTGATGTTTTTCCTCCAATATTTCTAATAGCATCTTCTAGCTCTTTTAATGCTCTATTACCTATTCTTGGCCTTTCACTTATTTTTGGATTACTACCTTGGCTGTCAGCAATAATCACATAATCTAAAGCTGTAAGCCGCTGATCACCAAAAACAATGATATCGTTAATATGATCTTTTACCTCATTGACAATCTCTAGTGCTCTTTTAACACTAGCTCTATCATTTTCCGTAGGAATCAACGCAATTTTTCCAACTAGTTCTTCTTGTAATTCTTTAATATTCATGTAACTCCTATAGTTATAAAATTTCTACTATATAGTATTACATTTTTAATTAATTTTGTCAATTCCCTTACTCGTTGAAAAAACAATCTTTCTCTTCGGTTTCATTCCAACAATCTTTAGCTCAGCTTTAATACGTTGTCTTAAGTTTAGTAAATCATTTATCTGAACTTCAGCATATCTCACCACATGGTCACCATATGCAATTGAGACAACTCTTTCTCCGCTTTGCAGTTTTTGAATTGCTTTCTCAACTTGAGTTAAATATTCTTCACTGTACATTTTGATTACCAAGCCACTTACTCTGTCTTACTTTTTTAGGTTTTTTACTTTCTGGTTTTTCACTTAAACTATTCCATTTACTCTCTGGCCATCTATCTATTCCCAGTGCTATCGATGCTGCTCTCGCGTAAATTCGGCAATCTAGTACTTCATTTCTTTCTCTTACCTTTTGCCACTCTTGTTTGGTGTATCCTTTTACTACCTTGCTAACTAATTGCTCTGCCGTTAGCTGCTTAAAATACTCAGGTGCATACTCGGGAAAATGACAATATCCAGGTAGAGCTTTTCCTTCTTCTCCTTTTGAAATATTAAGTAATTGAAAAAGCTCTGACTTTAATATCGATACTCCTACTGGCCATAGCTTTATTCCTCTCTTTAGCTTTTGACCACCAACTGTTATATCTACTCTACTTGGGCTGCTCAGTGGCACTAGGGCTTTATTTACACCTTTGACTGCCATTACTCTTCCAGATCCTTGATGACCTCTTACCCAGTTGTATACTTCCTGTGTTGCATATCCAGCATCAACCGCCATCATGCTTATCATATATTCAAGCCCATTTTCACCGATAAAATGATGATTGAGGAGCTCCGAAAGCTTTCCCCATACTTCTCCTCTTCCAGTATCACCTTCAAATACTCGGTAATCTATTGACCAATTTTCTCTGCCTTTTCCCCATGCTACAACTTCTACTTCTAAGCGGTCTTTTTGTACATCTACTCCTGCTGTCAAAACTACTTCGCCCCTTGGTACTGTACCAATCTGAAAAAATTCTCTCCTGTTAAATAATTGCTTCCAGTCTGGTACTTCTCCTTTATCTACCCAGGTTTCTCCAAGCGTAGTATTTATCCAAACCTTCAGTAATTGTTCACTTTCTTTTGCATGGAGAAAATCTTCTACTGCTTGTTGCCAACTATACCAGCCAACTGGACTATAAAGACTTGAAAGATGAAATCCTTTTTTCTCACCTTTCATTGGATTAGTAGCTCTCCATTCTCCACGTTCAAGCATCTCTGTCTTTTGATGATTTTCTATCTTTTCACCACATTCTATACATATATAGTGTGCTGTACTTGGATTTTTATCTTCCCATTTTATTTGTGACCATTTTAATATTTGGTAATAATTACAATGCGGACATGGTACAAAAAAATATCTCTTATCTGTTGCTTCAAATTCCTTCTCAATTCTGCTTATTCCATGAATCGTTGGTGTTGACACTAAAAAAATCTTTCGCCTTGCAAATGTATTAGTTCGGGCAATACTAAGCAGTACTGGATCTCCTTCTCCTCCTGAGTCTCCTGGATATGCATCTATTTCATCAAGAAAGAGGTATTTTACTGGCATAGAGCGAAGTCCTACACTGCTATTTGCACCTGTTATTACTACAATTCCACCTGGAAATTCCTTACTTTGTACAGTGTTGCCTGAGTCTCTTGACCTTGGGTCTTTTACTTTACTCTTTAAACATGGCGTACTCTCTATTAACGGCGCAAATCTTCCTTTTGACCAACGCTTTCCCATTTCAACTGTTGGCTGTACTACCAGCATTGGACCAGGAGTCTGATCTATGATGTAGCCAATCCAATTGTTACCAGCTTCTGTTCCTCCAATCTGGGCTCCTTTCATGAATACTACTTTTTCTGCTGGTGAGGACGGAGAAAGTGAATCCATGATTTCTTTTAAATAAGGAGTTCTTTCTGTTCTCCATTTACCTGGCTCTGATGCTGCAGTTGGCGCTAAAACTCGATACTCATTTGCCCACTCTGATACTTTAAGCTCTGGATCTGGTTTTAAACCTTCAGAAAAAGATGTGGCGTATATCATTGTCTGCATCTACTCATAATTGGTTCTATTTCAACATCATTAACAGTAGAACTACACTCTTCCAGTTCCATAAACATCTTTTTCTGAAACTCTTTTTCTATATATCTTTTGCTCATCTCACTTATCATTATTGCTATAACAAGCGCAAATACCCCTGTTATTGTTGCAAAAATGATTGCACTGCTTATTGCTGTTACCGTTAAACCTATATATGCTGCCATTGCTACTGCGCTAACTGTAATACAGATGCAGATAATATTATTATGTTTTTTCATCCTTTTATCTGCTATTTCTCTCTGTGCTATATATTTATTATGAAGGGTTGGAAAATTAATAACGGTATCTCTGCAGATCAATGCACCATTTTTTTCAGTAAATAAAACTTTAAGTAACTCTAAATTGTTTGATTTAATTGCTAAATGTAAAACAGGTGTATAATTTGCTCCTTTTTTCAGCAATAACTTTACTACATGTAAATGCCCTTTTTCCGCAGCAAGGTAAACTGGTGATAGACCTTTATTATTTACAATATTAATATCGATTTCTTCCTTTAAAATAGATTCTACAATCTCAATTTCTCCTCTTTGTGCAGCTAAATGGAGTAGACTATTCTTTTCAGAACCGTATTTATTACTCATCAAAGCCTTCTTTATCTCAGGTTTAGCGTAATCAAATGGTGTCTTGCCGCTATCGTCTTTTACCAATGGATCTATATCTTCTCGCGTTAGTAAAACTTCTATTGTTTTAAGTCTTTCAGCGTAATGTAGTGGTGTTTTATTTTCGTAGTCTTGCAAATTGACTTGAGCATTAGGCTCCTTTATTAAGCATTTGAGGATATCAAGACATAAGTCTCTTTCATCGTAATTAGTATTACTTACAGCTATATGAACAGGCGACAATTTCATTGAGTTTTGTCCCATGCGTGCGCTATTTACATCTGCTCCTAGCTTCAGCAGTAACTTTACTATCTCCAACTTTTTATTATTAACTGCATAGTGCATTGGTGTCTGATTTCGTGCATCAAAGACATCTATTTCAGCTTTTCCTTCTTTTACTAAAATTTTGACAACATTTCCATGTCCTATCCCTGCTGCTAGATGTAATGGCGTATGATGCAAAGCATTTCGTACATTAACGTCAATACCTTTTCCTATCAAATATCTCACTGCATTAATTTCACCTATCATTGCAGCTAAATGAAGTAAACTATCTTGCTCTGATCCATATTTATTGTTGATTAGCGCTTGTAATATTTCTGCTTTTTTCTCTTCTTTGGCGTAATCAAGAGATGTTTTACCATCATTATCTTCTACAAAAGGATTGATATTCTTTTTTGTGAGTAGCAGATCTACCATGCTTAATTCGTCAAACTCTATAGCGCAATGTAGTGGTGTCTTTCCATTTAATCCTCTGACATTAACATCTAATCCAGGTTGATTGATGAGGCACTTTATTAACTCCAAACTTAGGTTATCAGCCATTTTATATTCAAAATCTTTTTTATATTTGAAATTTAGTATTAGATAATTCTTGTAATGAGTTTGTAATCTCTTCGGTTAGCGCCATATGAATCTTTTCAGTGTCACTCAGTGATGCAAGCAGTGCTGAAACTCTATTTGGAATATTAAGCAAATTATTACGGACAACTCTTGCTACATTAAACGCATCGCGCTTTACTTCCTCTATTGCTACAAGTTCACCAATCTCAGCTTTTGCTTTTGCCTCAAGCAGTTTACCTCGTTCCATCTCATTTTTTATTCGCGTTTTTAGCAACATTGTAGAAAGATTACTTGTATTTTCTGGATTTTTCCTCCTCAGTGGCTGACTTGGATCTCTTATTGCTGCCACCGCTTCATTTGCCTGTTCTCTATTGATCAAACCATCCTCCAACTCAACTATTCCTTTCTTTACTAAATAACAGACATATTGCTTTGATACTCCTATCTCTCTTGCCCATTCTGTTTGTGTTATCTTTTCCACTTTTTTTTCTCTTCTCTCTTTTGTGTCTCTTTATCTACGAATTTTCTTCTTGAGTCTCTGAAAAGGTTTTACCAGTACCAGAAAGAATTGCCTCCCTACCTGTGTATATTTGCCAACGTTTTATGGTGACATCTACAAATTTTGAATCTAGTTCTATTGTTCTGCAAATTCTTCCTGTTCTCTCACATGCAATCATCGTGCTGCCAGAACCGCTAAATGGATCAAGTACTATGTCTCCTGATCTGCTGCTGTTTACTATTGCTCTCTCCATTAGCTCTACTGGCTTCATTGTTGGGTGCAGTGAGTTATGTATTGGCTTATCATAAAACCACAGATCACTTTGATTTCTACCTCCATGCCACTCACGTTTATTGCCGCTTTTCCATCCATAGAGCATTGCTTCGTATTGTCTTTGATAATCTGATCTTCCTAGCGTAAAGTGATTCTTTGCCCAAATGATAAATGTTGACCATTTTCCTCCTGCCTCCTCAAATGCTTTTTGCAACGTTGAAAACTCTGATGATGATATGCAGATGTAAATTGCACCTTTCGTATATGCTAAAATGTGGGAACAGATGTCGTAGAGAAAAAGCTCATACTTTTCACCTTGATTATCATTTAATATTTTTTTATCTTCTCTTTCCTGACTGCTACCGTAATCAACGTTATATGGAGGATCACATACGGTAATATCTGCCATTTTATCGTCTAATACCGCTTTATATGATTCAACTACAGAGCTATCACCACAATAGATTCTATGATCACCTAAAATCCAAAGATCACCTGGTTTTGTTACCTTTTTGTCATCAATAGCTAAGTCAGAAAGGTCTTCTTTTTCACCATCAAAATCATCGAGAAACCGTTGAACTTTTTCCAATTCAAATCCTGTCATTTTAAGGTCAAACTGCAAATCTTCTAGCTCTTGAATTTCTACCTTTAAAAGATCATCATCCCACTTTGCCCAATTAGCTGATTGATTGGCAAGTAACCGAAAAGCTTTAGTTTGTGGTTCATTTAAATTATCACTTAAAACCACAGGAATACTTTCTATACCAAGTTTTCTTGCTGCTTTAAGTCTTAAATGACCATCAACCACAGTACCATCGCTTTTTGCAACTATTGGAATACGAAAGCCGAATTCTCGAATAGAAGCACACATTCTGTTGACTACATCGTCATTTTTACGTGGATTACGCTCATATTCGACCAGATTTCGAGTAGGATAGTAGTGGATTGCTAAATTCATATCTTAATAATTAAAAAGTTAATATTCAAAATATATCTGACGCTAGAGAAGGCCTGGGGTTGAACCCACCAAACCCGCCATTATGGCCGAAAGGACCCACTTTTTATGGGTTTTTTGTCTTATTAATATCTTTACTAATATAGAACATTAATGCCAAAGCATCGGCCTCATTATCATCTCTAGGTGAAAAACTTTTTTCACGTATCGCTTCAATAACTTCACTCTTACTTGCATTGCCTTTGCCTGTTATAAAGCGTTTTATAGTTTTAACATTAACACCTTGGTAGGGAATATTGTTCTCTTCACACCAAGCAGACAGAACTGCGAGAAAACCGCCATAGCAATGCGCTGCATCAGTTCCTAGATGTCTTCTTACTTCCTCAAAATACACTGCAGTGAACTCATGTTTCAAAGAATTAAGCCAATTGTGAAAACTTAAAAAACACATTCCACCTCCACTGAAACGGCTACCATGAAAGCTTTTGCTTCCACTTTCAATTACTCCATCTGTTAGAATTGCCCAGCCCGTTTGTTTGCCAAGATCTAATGTTAAAATCGACGTACAAAAACTCCTTTGTGTAATTAAAGTTCAATGCCCTGTATAATATATATGTACAATGACTCGCAAATTCGTCCGCAATTTTGAAAAAAAACTAAAAAAAATTTTCATATTCCTTTTCCTACCATTTAAGTTTTTACTTATCTCAATAGCTATTTTACATAACTTATATTACACCAATATTTATATTATTATATTATCATATATTATATTTTACCTTTATTTAAATATATATATAATATATATAAGACTTCAGTAATCCGTAAGTCCTCTTCACTGGCCGATTTTAGCCACTTAACTTTAGAAACGGCTTTTAGGAATAGAACATAAAAAAGACAATATTATCAATAATTTAACGATTACTGCTTTCTGAAATACTAATTAGTAATTCAGAAATTAGGTACGAAATTGGTAGTTTTTTACCTATGAAAAAGTAGCTTCAGCAGTGTATCAAAACGTTTAAATCTTATTTTAACTTTTAAAGATTTTATTCTTTTAGATAAAAAAATTATTACTACTTTTTTATAATAAATTAGTCATACAAGATCTTGGTAAAAATCTCTATTCATGAAACTTTTGGAGTTTTTATGAAGAATTCTTATCAAGGAATCGATTCTACAATTGTTAAACATGTGAGATTTCAAGCTTCGCGCCTTAAATCCAAAAGCTGTTTTATTAACGAAAGTCTCGAAGATATAGAACAAGAGCTTTTTTGTCAGGTTTGGCAATATCTTAACCAGCACGATGAGAAAAGAAGTAGTTTTAGTACTTTCGTTGCTAGATTAGCTAATTATTGTGCTCGCAATATGTTACGCAATCAGTTGTGTCTAAAACGTAATATAACTTTTGATGATATAAACGACGATATTCCAGATCATAGGAACTCGGAAATCGAAGCGATAATTCGCACTGATATAAATAATATAATTTCAACTTTGTCTGAAAAAGATAGTAATTTATGTCAATTACTTAAGGTATTTACTATTACTGAAGTTTCTGTAATAACCAAAATACCAAAGACAACTATCTATCGCACACTAGAACGAATACGCAATAAATTCTCAGTTTTAGAGTAAGTTATAAGCTCTCGATTATATTTGCTCAAAATTTTTTTTTGCAAATTGCGGACGAATTGCCTAGGTCATCGTACATATATATTTAGGTACTGGGAGAAAAATGAAAATAATGAACAGCAATGAACGGCTAAAAGTTCAAACAGGTATAAAAATGGTCATCTTTGGTCCTTATGGTATAGGTAAAACTAGTCTCTTAAAGACCATAAATGAACCAACACTTTGTCTTGATTTTGAGGCAGGTTTACTTGCTGTTCAAGATTGGCAAGGGGATTCTGTAAGTATTCGTACTTGGAATGAGGCAAGAGATATTGCATGTCTCATAGGTGGTCCTAATCCTGCGTTAAAATCTGACTCAGCATATAGCCAAAGACACTATGAGCATGTATCCAGTAAATACAAAGAGCTTGCTTCGGAGTTTCTCAAGTATCGATGTGTTTTTATCGATAGTATTACAGTAGCCTCGCGTTTATGTCTTTTATGGGCAAAAATGCAACCTGAAGCTTTTTCTGAAAGATCAGGAAAACAAGATATGAGAGCTGCTTACGGGTTACTTGCTCAAGAAATGATGGCTTGGCTCAATCAGTTTCAACATATTCCAAATAAAGACATCATTACAGTTGGAACTCTTGGACAATACCTCGATGATTTCAATCGCTCAACTTGGCTACCTCAATGTGAAGGAGCTAAAACTGCAAGTGAAATTCCAGGTATTGTTGATGAGGTAATCAGTATGGTTGGAATCAAGAAAGATGATGGTACAGAGGTTCGTTCATTTGTCTGTCAGACGATTAATTCTTGGGGATATCCTGCTAAAGATCGAAGTGGTTGCCTTAATATGGTTGAAGAACCGCATCTAGGAAAACTTCTTACAAAAATTAAAACTAAAGCTTTTGCAATTCAACCTGTCACGCCCAACATATAGGAGGTTATTATATGCTACAAAACTTTTTAACTATTGGTCAAAAAATTCCTTTTTTCAGTGTGAAAGAATACTTGGACGATCGATCGCCAATACCAGAGGATATAATCTCACCAAGAATTCTAACTAAAAGAGGTTTGTTAGTATTTGGTGGCCCTCCTAAGATTGGCAAAAGCGACTTTTTGATCTCTTGGCTTGTTTACATGGCTGCTGGTAGATCATTTCTCGGTATGACACCAAATAGACCTTTGAAAATCTTCTACATGCAAACTGAAATTGAATATGAATATATGAAAGAACGTTTGCAACAACTTGATAATGAACTTTTGAATGTAGCTGCTAACAACTTAATCATTACGCCAAAAGTGCACTTATCATTTAATCATGATGAAATAAGTGAAATTAAGGAGATTGTAAATGAACGCTTTAAACCTGATGTTTTGGCCATAGATCCATTACGTAACATCTTTAGCAGTGAATATGGAAATGAAAATGACAATAGTGCTATGCTGTTTTTTCTGCAAAAGACTCTTGAAAAGCTACGCAGTGCTGTCAATCCAGATGCTTGTATTGTACTTACTCATCATACAAAAAAATTATCAAAAAAGATGCTCGAAGAAGATCCATTCCAAGGCCTAAGTGGTGCTGGATCTTTACGTGGATTTTACAGTACTGGTATGGTGATGTTTGCTCATGATGAAGAAAGTAGTGTACGCCAGATAGTATTTGAGCTTCGTAATGGTGAACGCGTGCAAAATAAACTTGTCGATAAGATAAATGGTCATTGGCAGCTAATGGAATAGCTAATTTTCACTTTAAAGTCAACTTATAGGAGAGCGTATGCTACAAGATTTTTTAACTGATTTTAATAACGCGAAACTGCAAAGCAGTTTAATACCAAAAGGTACAATAGTCAAGGTAAAAATGGCAATAAAGCCTGGAGGTTATGAAAATTGGTTCACTAAAAACTACACTACTGGCAGTATCTATTTAAATGTAGAATTTACCGTCACTGAAGGCCCATATGCAAAACGCAAGATTTTTCAGATTATAGGTATCAAAAATGGCAAAGCAGAAGGTGAAGAAGACATCTGGGGAGAATCTGGACGTTCTATGCTGCGTAGTATTTTGGAATCATCCAGAAATATTCATGCAAATGACACTTCAGAGAAAGCAGTTACCGCTAGAAGAATAAACTCTATAGCTGATTTCAACGATTTAGAGTTTACAGTAAAAGTAGGCGTTGAAACTAATAATACATACGGAAATAGAAATAGGATTACTACAGTTATTACTCCAGAATTACAAAAAAGTTTTCAAGATGATTGGTTGCCATTTTGAAGTATGACGAAGGAAAGTTGTGGGCTGCTGTTATTACTAGAGCTATTCAGGATGCAGCAGGAAAAAACCCTAAACTTAAAAAAGAGGCTTGTCAATGGATTCGCTCACGATCTTTTGAAACTGTTTGTGAGCTGGCTAATCTTGACTTTAAACGTCTAAAAAATATGTTGAACAAATTTGGAATAAACAAGGAGAATTTTATGGATTTTTCATCTAAAAATGCTTTGAAAATAAAATCATTATTAATTAATAACATCAAAGATTGTTTATCTTATTTGTTACCTGAAGGCAAATCTTACCAAGATAAATTCTATATTGGCAGTAGAAATGGAAATAAGATAATAGTTGAAATGGAAGGAGAAAATGCAGGAAATTGGTACAACCTGATCGAAGAAAAGAAAGGAAATATAATAGACCTTTGGACTTTAGTTAAAGGTAATATAGATTCTGCTGAAACATGGTTGAACAGTAAAGATGAAAGAAGTTCCATATTACAAGAAAAACAAAACGAAGAAAAAGCATTTTCTGTAAACCATTACTTAAACGATAAATCACCAATGCCAAAAGATATAATAGGCCCAAGAATTTTGACACCAGGTGGTCTTTTGGTCATAGGTGGTACTCCAAAGATTGGCAAAAGTCATTTTCTTCTTTCTCTATTAGTACATCTGGCAGCAGGAAGATCATTTCTTGGCATGAAGCCTACAAGACCACTAAAAATATTCTATCTACAAAACGAAATGGAATATGATTACATTAGAGAACGTATACAACAACTCAACAAACTTCCTCATTTAGCAACAGAAAACTTAGTTGTGACGAACAAGATGAATTTGACCTTAAATGAAGAAGGTATAGAAAAAATAAAAAATATGGTAGAGGAAAAGTTTGATTTAGTTGTGATTGATTCTCCTTATAATTCCGTTAACTATGGTCTGCAGCATGCAATAGAAAAACTACGTTCCAAGATTAATCCTATGGCTGGAATAATCATCACAAATCACACCAAAAAAGTATCTACCTCTACATTGGAAAAGAATCCATTTCAAGCTCTCGTTGGTGCTAACGCTTTAAGAAGTTTTTATACATCTGGAATAGTAATATTTCAACCCAATAAACGTACAAATATCTTACAAGTAGTATATGAACTTAGAAACGGTAGATCTATACCAACAAAATTCATCAATAAGATTAATGGATGTTGGAAAACTGCTAACGTTATAGCTAGAACATAAAAATTCTTCAGGTAGGTATGGATATTTATTGTTCACAAAGAAATGGACATTATAAATTATTAGGGAAGAAAGAACAGTTAAGAACTCAACTCCTATCAAATATAAGGTCATGTCTTTCTTATTTACTGCCAAGAGGAACTTTTCGTGGTGATAAGTTCTATGTAGGTGATCTACAAGGCAATAAAGGACAAAGTATGATAGTGGAGTTAACTGGCAGTAAAGCCGGATTATGGCATGATTTTTCTACCGAAGAAGGAGGAGATATTTTTGATCTTTGGGCTGCTGTTACTGGAAAAAATCAATTTACTGATACGATAGAAGATATTGCTAAGTGGATTGGTTATTCGGAAAAAAATAACACTCTGGGGCAACCAACGGCATCATGGAACTATTACGATGAAAGTGATCAAGTGATTGTTACAGTTTATCGTTATAACACTGATTCAGGAAAAAGATATCTTCCTTTTGATGTAAAAAGGTCTAGTTTTACTCTACCAGAGACCAGGCCTTTATATAATATTCCAGGTATCATGAAATCTGATAAGGTGATTTTAGTTGAAGGTGAAAAGTGTGCAGATGCTCTGATAGAGCAAGGTATGACTGCCACAACTGCAATGTTAGGAGCAAATGCACCAATAGAAAAAACAGACTGGTCACCACTTAAGGGTAAACATGTTATTATTTGGCCAGACAATGATGAGCCAGGTAAACAATATGCTGAGAAAGTTGTGAAAAAGCTTACTTTTCTTGGTGTTTTATCACTTACTCTTCTTGAAATACCGGAGAATAAACCAAAAGGATGGGATTCAGCTGATGGTATAGAAGAAAAGATGAATATTCCTGAATTCATTGAAAATAACTCGAAAAAAATCATCGTTAAGCAATTTCTTAATATTCAAGAATGGAGTGTGGAACGTTTTATAGGTCCAGTACCAGAGCAAAAGTTTCTTGTTGAAGGGTTATTTCCTTTAGGAGTGACATCTATTCTAGCTGCAATGGGAGATACTGGTAAAGGTATGCTTCTGCTTGATTTAGCACTGAAAGTTGCGAGTAGAAAAGATCAGCCATGTGGTTTTGGTCCTTTAGTTACTGAACATGGATCTGTGGTAATTTTCTCAGCAGAAGATGATATGAGTGAAATACATCGTCGTTTAGAGCGTCTTGATTCGCAATGCGAAAGATTAAAATATAAAGATAGGCTCTTTATTGTACCATTACCAAATGTTAGTGGATCACTTACAATCATAAAGAGTGTTTCAGGTAAAGTTATAGAGACTTCTCCTGAATTTGAATCGATAACAAAACAACTTAATAAAATAAAAGACTTAAAATTAATCGTATTTGATCCACTTGCATCATTCGTGCATGCTGATTTAAATACTGACCCAGCCGTAGGCGATTATTTGATGTCTTTATTATCTGATTTAGCAGGTAGCACTGGAGCATCAATAATTACTGCCCATCATATGAGAAAGCCAAAAAGTGAAAAACCTATATCGACTGTTGAGCAAGCACGTGATGCTATTAGAGGTACATCTGCTCTTGTTAATGGTGTTAGGTGTTCATACGCTTTTTGGTCTGTGGAAGATACAGCTAAACTGACAATTTTTAAATCAATAGGAGAATCTGTAAGACAGAACGCATTATTTTATGGAGCAATTGTTAAAGCAAACGGTTTGGCTGATCGCACTTTACGCACTTATTTAAGAAATGAAGAAACAGGATTGTTAGAGGACATAACTGAAAGATTAAGAATAAAAAATATGAACGAAAAAGATTCAAAGCAGCATCTTATAACTGCAATTACACGAGCAGCAATTTCTGGACATCCATTTACCCATACAGGAAGTACAGGAGTGTATAAACAGCGGCATAGACTACCTGAGGAGTTTCACAGTATAGGAAGAGATAGAATGGAGCGTATAGTTCAAGAGCTGTTACAAGCACGGAAGCTGGTTAAGGGAATGGCTACTGGTTCAAAAGAAGATAAATGGCTTGACATTCCTAGCGGACCATTTGCTCGTGGTGTTGGAAAGTTTAGCTGTGGAGCTGAGCTATTCTCCTAAAAAATTTTTCTGATATAAAAAAATATTTTGATTTTTGCGGACGAATTTTGAAGTCATCGTACATATATAATATAGGAGACTTAATTAAAAATGTCAATTCTCACACAGTCAGGAAGAGCAGCAATAGCAGCAAGTATAAAAGAGCAGTCTCTACATCTTGCCTGGGGCAGTGGTGACTCAAATTGGGAAAGTAGCCATCAGGTCGAAAAAGTTTTTGTTGAGGGTGAAATAGCTCTAGATCACCACACTATTAAAGATGTAAGGGTTTTTACAGGACAAATAATTTATCAGCCAAGTATAGACTATACAGTTGATAGCAGTACTGGTGTAATAAAACTTACGGAAAATAGCTCTATCACGGCAAATAGTGCAGTTACTGTAGAATATACTCAAAGCACACCACCTGAACCTATAAATTCTATAAAGCTCTTGAATGAACTTGGCAGACGTACTGCAGATGAGGTTCTCTTTTGCACAGGTGATGAGAATGGAGAGCTTTTGACTCCAACAGGGAGGTTTAGGTCCTCAAATGTACCAACCAATAATTTGTACCTTAAATTTACTTTCGATTTCACGGATGCAGCAAATCAAGTGATAAGGGAACTAGGAGTTATGGTTGGTACAAGGGTAAAAGAAAAATTGCCTCCTGGACAAAGGTATTTTGAACCACAAGATATAGAAGACCCAGGGATCTTATTAGTTTTAGAACATACAGTACCGCTCATTAGGACTTCAGCAACCAGGGAAACTTTTTCGTTTGTAGTGACATTTTAGAAAAAGAGAAAAAAGATGACCTTAAATAGCTATTATAACCGCTTTAATCCTGACAAAGAATACGAAAAAAGCTTGTTTCTAGCAGGAAGAGGTCTACAGTCAGCAGAATTAAACGAGACGCAAGAATATGCTCTCTCTAAGCTTAAAGGCATAGGCGATGCAATATTTCGTGATGGCGATGTTATAACAGGAAGCAATTGTATTATAGATAGAGAAACTGGTAAAGTTACACTTGAGTCAGGAAAAATCTATCTTCGTGGAGCGGTGAGAAAAGTAGAGGCAAAAGAGTTTGTTATTCCACTGAGTACCACAGTTCGCATAGGTGTTTATTATGTAGAATCTACGATTACAGAACTTGAGGATGAAAACCTTCGTGATCCTGCTATTGGTACAAGAAACTATCAGGAAGTAGGAGCTGCAAGGCTTAGAGCTACTATCACTTGGGGTTATCAAGCAGAAGGTCTTTCTCCACGTTTTTCTGGAGGAGAGTTTTATCCAATCTATAACATTGAAAATGGAGTATTAATAGAACATTCACCACCTCCACAAGCAAACATAGTAACCACAGCTCTTGCTCGTTATGACAAAGAAGCAAATGGTTCCTACGTCGTAAATGGTCTTGAAGTAATGTTCCTGCAAAAGGAAGAGGGAGAAGGAGGAAAAAAAATATTTGTGATTAATGAGGGCAAAGCTCATGTTGATGGCTATGAGATTGAGCTACCTCACAGTATTCGTGTTTCTTTTGATGAAGATCCGGATATAAAATCAGTTGAATCAGAGCCACATACTTTTCAGCCAAATAGCCAAAGAGTAATGGAACTTAAAGTTAATGATTTTCCAATCAGTGAAATTAAAAAAGTAGATATCACTATTCAAAAAACTATTACCATTACTCACGGTTCATACTCAGGAGCTGTTGATCCAATACCTGACTCTGCGGTACTTGAGATTATTCAAATTAAACAAGGCAATGTTATTTATGAAAATAGTATAGACTATAAGTTAAATGCAGGAAACGTTGATTGGTCATTACCAGGTAAAGAGCCAGCTCCTGGAAGTAGTTATCAAATAACTTACCGCTGTCGTACTCATGTAAGCCCTGAAGATATAAGTGAACAGGGATGCAAAGTAAAAGGAGCAGTTGATAACAGCTTGGTTCTGATTGATTACACCTGGAAAATGCCCCGCTATGATTTAATTACTATCGATAGCAAAGGAGCAGTAAGGAGAATAAAAGGTATAGCTCACCCTTGGCGACCATCGATGCCTAAAGCGCCCTCTGGACAACTTTTGCTCTGCTACATTCATCAGACGTGGAAAAACGGAGAAAAAGAAGGGGTAAAAATAGTGAATAATGCTATTCATGCTGTACCGATGAATGAGCTTGAAGCAATGAAAAAAGGAATAAATGATCTTTATGCGCTGGTTGCAGAGGAACGTCTACGCAGTGATGCAAATTCAAGAGAACCTACCACCAAAAAAGGAGTATTTGTTGATTCATTCTTTGATGATGATATGCGCGATCAAGGAATTTCGCAGTCTGCAGCGATAGTAAATAGAGAGCTAGTTCTGCCAATAGATGTAGAAGTTGCAGATATTGAAAAAGGTGGGGAAAGATATCTTTTGCCTTATAAACTTGAACCGGTACTGGAGCAGCTTTTACAGACTAAAGGAGAAAAGATCAATCCATATCAAGCTTTTGATCCAGTCCCGGCGCAAATTACTCTAAATAAAAACATTGACCACTGGACAGAGGTTACCACGAATTGGAAAAGTCCAGTAACTAGAGTGTTTAATACTAGAGAAACAACAGAGCTATTGTCAAGTAATTCTTATGAAACTGAATTTATGCGAGAAGCAGTACAGAATTTTGAGATCGAAGGTTTTGAGCCAAATGAAAAGCTTAAAGAGATAAAATTCGATGGCATCGTCATTCAACCCGTGGCATAGGGGGAAAAAAAGTGGAAAAAAGAGCTAACAACCAGGGAAAATTAAAGGGAAAGGTGAAAGTACCAGCAAATATTCCAGCAGGTACTAAATTAGTACAGTTCTTCGGTGATAAAGGCAGTTATGGAGAAGCAACTTATACTGGTAAAAAAACAATTACCATAGAGGAAAGAAGAAGAGTGATCGCAGCAAGAAGAGTTGATCCTTTAGCGCAAACATTTACGCTAAATGAAAGTAGGCACATAGGAGGCGTGGAACTATGGTTTGTAAATAAAGGCAAAAAACGTGTTGTTGTGCAGATTAGAGAAACAGCAGTGGGAATGCCATCGCAGACTGTTATTGCTGAAAGCTATATTGAGCCGAAAGATATAAAAGTAGATGGCACAGCAACACGTATAGAATGGTCGCCAGTGTTTTGCCATGCAGGAGAGGAGTATGCAATAGTACTGCTTACTGATGATCCTGGTACTGCAGTCAAAATAGCAGAACTTGGCAAATATGATGCAGTAAATAGCCGCTGGGTAACAAGCCAGCCATATCAAGTAGGAGTATTACTGTCATCAAGCAATGCAAGCACCTGGACTCCACATCAAAATTTAGATTTAACGTTTCGACTACTAGCTGCAAAATTTAGCGAAAATTCTCACGTTATTGATCTGGGAAAAGTTACAGCAACCAATACTTCAGATTTAATTGTTTTGACGAACGTCGAAAAAGTAGCATTTGATACCAATGTAGAATTTATCTTAACAGATGAAGAGGGAAAAGAAAATTTTCTATCTGATAACTTGCCGCTCGCGCTGCGTGAAAGACTATCTGGAGAGTTAACAGTAAAGGCAAATTTAAAAGGGTCAAAAGAAAAAAGTCCAGTGCTATATCCTGGGTTACAGCTAGTTATGGGTAATATAGGGGAAAAAGGAGATTATGTTACAAGAAGTATTACAGCAGGAGCTAACACCAAGATCACCATAACATATGATGCGCTAATACCTGGCACTGCAGATGTAAAAGCATATGTACAAAAAAACGTGGATTGGCAATTAGTAAATTTAACATCAGGAAAACCAATTGGAGAAAATTGGGTAGAGAGAACTCATGTGCTGACAAATTTTAATGCTAATGAGACAAGGATAAAATTAGTTTTAAGTGGAACGGTTATTTATCGTCCTAAAGTCAAAAATCTCAGAGTAATAGTAACATAAAATTTAAATGACTTTTGATCAAACCAAACGAGGATATCCTTTGCCGCATCCAGAGAACATAGCTGTAGAAGATGTAGTACGTATTCGCAGAGCCATAGAAAAGATAGATGAAGATATGAGTGAAAGAGAAGATGAACTTAAAAATAATTTTGAACGATTTAGATTTGAAACTTTTTTGAATTTTTGGGAATGAAAGAAGCAATAGAAGCATTACAGCAAAGGATAAAGGATTTAGCAGCAAATAGCACGGCTGATCAACTGGCATATCTTGCAAAATCGCTGGAATTGATAGCAGATAAAAAAGCGATTGCTGACATTGTACAAATAACTGAAGTAAAAGAGATAATTGATGCACTACAGAGAAGGCTTAAAGATTTAGCAGGAAGTAGTACACCAGATCAACTAGCATATCTTGCTAAAGCACTGGAATCAATAATCGACAAAAGTGCGGTTTCTGAAATTGTACAGATGACAGATGGTAAGTTAAAAGAACTCTTGAGCGCTGCAAGGACGCACTTAAGTGACATAAATAGCAATAAGGAAAATTCAATATCTGCAATAACTGAAGCGAAAACAGATTCTGTCAATGAAATTAACAAGCTTAGGGATAATTCCTTAAATACTTTAAAAGCATCATCAGATTCTCATATATCGCTACTTGATACGAGAAAGAATGCCAATATTGCAGCAATAAATAGCATTAGTAATAGTCATAAAGATGGTCTTAAAGGTTTAGTAGAAGATTTTCGTGCTGTTAATAATGTACCATCTGGCTCATCAATTATTGGGGAAATAGAAACTCGTGATAACCAATTAAAAACATCCCTGATAAATGAGGTAAAAACTCGGAATGAACAGTTAAAAGTGTCGCTTACACAAGAAATAAGAAAGCGCAACATGGTTGAACCAGGGTCATTACCTTTCTTATTTGGTGTACTTGGCAGAAAAAATAATTATTTTGGCCACGGAACTTTTACGACAGAGCTTGGAAAGTGGAGTAGTGATATAACAAAAACCGACTATATGTTGCAATTACTAGCAGGTAGCCATACATACGATACAGATTACGTTAGTTTTTATCGGCCAAGACAACTAAGTTTTATAGAGGGAAGTAAAGGAACATTTATTTACGGAGAGTTATGCACAAAAAGTTTTTCGGGTAGTTATGATGAGATATACTATTACCCGTATGCTGCACTTGGAGTAGTATTTGTAAAAAATACAACCAATGTGAACATAAATAAAGCAATAGAATTTGTTGGATCATCGTATTCGAGTACGGAGTATGGGGGAGCAGGATTATTTGTGGGAACTCCTGATAACACTAATTCTAATAAATCAAGTATTTCAAAAATAGTATGGAAAAATGTTTACCAATACACGAGTTCTGATAGCAAGTTAGCCGGATCTGGTAATGTGGAGATTCCAGCAGGAAAAACAGTTGCAATATTACTTTACACATCATCTTATCTGTATTCCAGAACACAAGTTAGTCAAGGTATGCTTGCATCAAATTATGTACACAACTATGGTCAATTTATTCAGTGGGGGATTTATAACATACGTAGCAATGTTCTAACTACAGGACTTGAAGTAGATGTGGAGAGAACGCTAAAAGCTTGGCAATGTCCAGGATTATCTAACACGTATGAGATTTGGAGGTAACAAACAATGTCTATCTACATTAGATTTGAAAATGATAAACAAGTAGAAACAACAACACTTGAAAGCAAGCCAACTGAAAATGATTGGTATGAAGCACCAGAAGATTTTGATTGGCAAAAAAGCTATTGTTTAACAGAAGGAGGCAAAATTGCTCAGCGGAATCAAGAAGATATTGAATTGGAGTTACTACAAAATGCGAAGTTTTCTGCACTTTCTAATCTTCATGCTTATTATGATAACTATACTCACCAATACTCAGGATATTCTCATCAGAAGTCTAAGTCGTACGAAATACAAGCAAAAGCCGCAGAGAACATTTTAGCAGCACCAGAATCTATAGACAAAAAAGATGCAGAAATTATAGAGCCATTAGCAAAAGTCCGAGGAATTTCAGTAGTAGAAATGGCAAGAATAATTCAGGAAAAAGCAAAAAGAGCGAAAAAAGCAATAATCAAGTGCGAAGAATTGGTGGATATAGCTGAAAGGGAAATCGGTGAAGCTAAAAGTAAGGAAGAGCTGCAAACTTTGCTAGATAATTGTAAACAAAAAATGCAAGAAAGTTGAAAAGGGGAAAAAGAAATGACAGAACAGTTTCTACATGGAGTAAATGTTATCGAGGTTACCTCAGGAGCGAGGACAGTACGAACAGCTAAATCATCGGTAATTGGAGTAATTGGTACTGCACCTGATGCTGACGGGCAAAAGTTTCCACTAAATAAACCAATATTAATAGCAGGAAGCTTAAAAGAAGCAGCAAAACTTGGTCAATCTGGGACTTTGCCTTCAGCTATTAATGCAATTTTTTCCCAAATTGGTGCAACAGTAGTAGTTATTCGAGTTGAAGAAAGTGAAAACAGTGATACAAAGCTCAAAGAAAGTGAAGCTATTCAAAATATAATTGGTGGAGTTGATGAAGAGACTGGAAAATATCAGGGAATTCAAGCATTCCTCAGCAGTGAAAGCATAATACATGTTGCCCCAAGAATACTAATTGCACCTCAGTTTACTCATCAATTGCCTGAATCTGAAAATCCTAAAAACCCAGTAGTAGCAGCTTTGATAGGAGTAGCAGAAAAGCTAAGGGCAATAATAGTTGCAGATGGACCAAATACCAATGATGAAGAAGCCATAAAATGGAGAAAAAGTGTAGGTAGCTCAAGGGTTTATGTTGTTGACCCATGGATTAAGTTATTTATTGAAGGAAAAGAAGAAATCTTGCCAGCAAGCCCATTTGTAGCTGGTTTAATAGCAAAAGTAGATAGTGAACAAGGCTTTTGGCATTCACCTTCAAATAAAGAGATAAATGGTATTGTTGGAACAAACAGGCCTATTGATTTTACCCTTGGTGATGTAAATTGTAGAGCAAACCACTTAAATGAAAATGAAGTAACAACGATAATTCATCAAAATGGCTATAGGCTTTGGGGAAATAGAACATGTTCAAATGACTCGAAATGGGCTTTTCTATCAGTAAGGCGTACTGCAGATCTAATCAATGATAGTCTACTTCGGGCTCATCTATGGGCAGTTGATCGAAATATCACCAAAACTTATATAGATGATGTGATAGAGGGGGTGAATTCTTATCTTGCAAATTTAAAAGCACAAGGAGCGATTATCAGTGGAAAATGTTATGCAACTCCAGACTCGGCAAACATTGCAAGCGGGAAAGTGTACTTTGATTTTGAGTTTACGCCACCATATCCGGCTGAGCAAATAATATTCAGATCTCATCTTGTAAATAATAGTGTAATAAGTTAGGAGAAAGCGAAGTGTTACCAAAAATACTGAGAAATTTTAACGTATTTGTTGATGGTAGAGGCTATGCAGGAAAAATAGACGAAATAACCTTGCCGAAGCTTACCATAAAAACCGAAGAGTATCGTGCTGGTGGTATGGATATTCCAGTAAATATCGATATGGGGATGGAGAAACTTGAAGCAGATTTCACTTTTTCTGAATACGATACAGAGCTCTTTCGGCTATTTGGGTTGATAAATGGAAATTCGGTTTCTTTGACGCTAAGGGGCGGATTACAAGGCAGTGGTAGCAATGATATTGAAGGAGTAATTATCAACCTTAGGGGAATATTTAAAGAGTTTGATTTTGGTAGCTGGAAACCTGCTGAAAAAGCCACTCTCAAATGCACTGTAGCTGCCCATTATTATAAACTTACGATAGGTGGCAATGAGCTGATAGAGATCGACGCTGAAAATATGATTAGAAAGATAAATGGTATTGATCAGATGGCCTTGCTACAAACGATTTTAGGGATTTAATTTATTTATAGGAGAAAAAAAATATGAAAACAGTAAAACTTGATAACCCAATAACAGTAGAAGGAATTGAGGTTTCGGAATTAACTTTTAGACCAGTCAAAGTAAGGGACTGCCTTGCAATGGAACGTGGTGGTAGTAGTGATTTTGAAAAAGAAGTTGGATTAATAGCAAACCTTGCATCTGTGACAAAGGAAACAATTTGGGAGTTATATTTTGCAGACTACATGAAAATACAGGAAGCGTTGAAAGATTTTTTTCCATCGGTTACACAAAGAACTTAAGGCTAAATGTACTAATGCTCGGTTCTGTCGTAGGTGGCGGGATTGAGCATATTCTTGAAATGGAAATAGACGAATTTATTTTATGGGCCAAAGCTGCGGGAGAGTTTAAATGTCAACATTATCAGTAAAAATAGGAGCTATACTAGATGGTAGCTTTAATAGCGCAATGGCAGGAAGTAGTGCTCAACTTTCCCGTCTTGGGGGTACAATAAGGCAACTTGATGCATCGATGAAATCGGTATCAAAATTTAAGGAGTTAAGTAGTAACACATTGGTTGCCAAGAGATCCTGGAAAGGCTTAGAAGTGCAAGTAACGTCCTTGGCTAAGCAAATGAAAACAACAGAAAAGCCAAGTAAAGATTTAAAGGCTCAGTTTGATAAGGCTAAGGAATCGGCAATAAAGGCCAAAACAGCGTACTTACAGAAGAGAGACACTTTACATATGCTCAGTGAAGAATTTAAGAAAAGTGGAAAGAATATACAGTCTTTGATAAGAGATCAAGATAAACTTGGTGCTTCTGCAAACAGGCTGAGAAGTCAATATAGTAAATTAAACTCCGCCATCAAAAAACGGGACATGTTTTTGGGAAGAAAAGCGCACTTTAAATCGCAAATATTGGAGACGGCTGGACTTGCATTAACGCTTGCAGCGCCAATTAAAGTTGCGATTGATTATGAAAGTGTTATGGCTGATATCAGGGCAGTGATGAAATTTTCTAAAGAGAAGGAAGCCAATGATAGAGGATTTATGGAACTTGGCCAAGGAATAAAGGAGTTATCCCGTACAATACCACTATCGGCTGCAGAGTTAGCACAAATAACTACAAGTGGTGCTCGACTTGGTATTGAAGAAAAAAAAGATCTTCTAGAATTTACAGAAATAGTATCGAAAATGGCAGTAAATTTTGGTATGAGTGTAGAAGAAATAGGAAGTGCTGCTAGTAAACTTTATAGCATTTATGGAATGAGCTTAGAAGATCTAAAGGATCTGGGAAACCTGGCAAACCATATTGCAAGTAATACTACTGTTGAAGCAAAAGATCTGATGGCAGGAATGAATATAGCTAGTGGGGCGGCAAAACAGTTTGGTTTGAAGATTGAACAGACGGCTGGCTTAGTAAGTGCTTTCATTAGCTTAGGAAAGCAACCAAAAAAAGCAGCGGAAATGATAAATGCTGTGCTGGTTAAACTTCAAACAGCAAGGGAGCAAGGGGATGAATTTATAGGAACACTAGATGAAATCGGGATAGATATAGAAGAGCTTGAAGAGAACATCAAGAAAGACCCTCAAAAAGCACTACTAAGCTTTTTTGAAACTTTGGAAAAAATAGATAAAGATGAACGTCCTAATATTCTGTTAAAACTTTTTGGTCTTGGATCTCAAGATGAGGTAGCACTGATGCTTGGAAGCTTAGGTGAATGGAGAAATAAGATGAAGTTGTTAGCTAATGAAGAAGAACGTCAAAACTCATTGCAAGAGGAATTTAATGATCGTGTGAGTACAACAGCTAACCAATTGCGATTGCTGAAAAATTCAGTAGCAGAAGTAAGTATGAATCTGGGTTCAGTGATGTTACCTATTTTAAAACCTATAGCTGAAAAGTTGAAATGGGCAAGTGAAAATGTAGCTTCATTTGCAGAAAAATATCCTACTGTAACTAAAGTAATCATGGGTACCATAGCAGCACTAATAGGTCTTAAAGTTCTAGCAGTAGCTGGTGGTTATGCATTTTATTTGGCTAGAAGTAGCATGTCAACTTTCTCGATTATTTTGCATGGGGTACTGAAGCCTGCACTAATATCACTAGCGACATATGCTATTCCAGCAGTAATTACTGGACTGAGTGTTTTAAAAGCTACAACTTTGAGCTTAGCAACAAAAGCTTTTCCTTTACTATCATCAGTTCTACCTGCAGTGGTAACAGGACTCAGAGCAATAACACTTGCTGTAATCAGTAACCCTATAGGACTCTTAATTGCCGGACTTATCACAGGTGCAGCATTTATTATAACTAACTGGCAAAAGGTAAAAAACTTCTTCTCTAGCATCTGGGAGTACATAAAATCAATAATAAAGCCCATCGGAGAAATGTTTTCATGGCTGGGAAATACTGTTGGTAGCATATTTGGAAAGGTTGCCGAAAATAGCCCATTGAAAGAATTTGAAAAAAGAAAAAGTATTGTTGCTGAAATAAAAACAGTCCATACTCCGCTTAAGAGTGGCATTTTGAGCAATGGAAATCCTTTGTTGAATAATAGTATAATTAAAGAAATCTCCAAGAGAAACAAAAGCTTTATTGAGGAAAAGAAGTCTATAGAAGGTAATCAAGTTAATGAAATATTTGAAAAAAACAGATTTGAAAAGAAAGAGTCAAAAACATATAGCCAAATATTTCATCAAACATTCAATATAAATGTTAAAGCAGAGCCTAATCAAGACGCTCGTAGCATTGCAGATGCAGTGATGGAAAGGTTCAGAGAGCAAGCAAGAGGTGCTCTTTTTGACACGGTAGAGGAAATGTATTAAGTGTTACTTGGGCAATTTAAATTTGATCCAGTGAGCCTTAGGTATAGTAAAGAGCATAGGTGGCATACAATTGAATGTATCGAGAAAACATCACTGCAGAATATCGGCTCAGGTATTGAGAATATTGATTTAACAGGAGTGATTTATCCGCATCGTCAAAATGGCAGTTTAGAACAACTAAGGAATATGCGTGAGCCAAATGTTTTAGTCGATGGTTCAGGAAAGGTGTTAGGAAATTTTGTCGTTACTAATGTAGAAGAAAAACAAACATCATACTTTCCTTGTGGATTACCAAGAAAGGTAGAGTTTCAATTAAAGTTAAAAAGCTACAACAAGTGATTTACTATTTTACCAAGGATAAAGAAATGCTGGATTATATTTGTTGGAAGCATTATGGTTACAGTAGTGGAGCAGTGGAGGTGGTCTTAGAAAAAAATCCTGGACTTGCAGAGTATGGGAGCTTTCTACCAGCAGGACTGAAAATTAAGTTGCCTGAGATTCAAAAGATATCACAAAAGTCTGTCGTAAAAATTTTAGATTAATGAGGCCTGATTTTGATATAATAGCTGAGGATAACTCCATTGTAGAGAGGAGCAGCTTAATATCTCTGCGTATCATTGACGAATCTGGTACAATGAGTGATGAAGTTGAAATATGTCTTGAGCATGGAAATAATGAACTCCGGGGTAAGTTGGAAGTTTTTCTAGGATATAAAGAGACTGGGCTATTATCTATGGGTGTTTATATCGCAAGTGAAATCACAATACAAAGTCCACCACAAATCTTAAGAGTCAAGTGCTGTGCAGCAAATTTCAAAGGATCGCTGAAAGAAAAAACATCAAAAGAATGGAAAGAAATTACTTTAGGTGACTTAGTAAGAAAGATAGCAGAAAAGCACGGATATGAGGTGAAAATAGCACAAAAATTTGAAGATATATTTATATCGCATATTACCCAAACCGACGAAAGTGATATGAATTTTTTGAAAAGGATAGGAGATGAGCATGAAGCAACGGTAAAACCTATAGGAGGCCATATAATTTTTATTCCCAAAGGAGGAGGAAAATCAGCAACAGGAAAGGTTTTAGGCACAACATTACTGACACCCAAAGATGTGATAAATTGGAAAGTAAATTTTAATGTACGTAGTAAATATGGATCAGTTATAGCAAAATGGCACAGCTATGAAAGTGGAGAAACCATAGAAGAAAAAGTAGGCAATGAAGAACCAAGTTATCCGATATATAAGCTTTATCCTACTGCAGAATTAGCGATCAATGCAGCAAGTGCTAAGCTCAGACGATTAAAGCAAAATGAAGCAAAATTAAACATGACAATACCTGGCAATCCAGAGTTATTTGCAGAAGCTAAAATTAACTTATTAGGTTTTTGTCAAGAAATAGATGGAGAATGGGTAATAGAAAGGGCAGAGCATATTCTAGATAATAGGGGATATCAAACTATGATAGAAACGGTAATAAGCAGAATTAATTAAGAAAAATTCAACAAACAATTGCTATATGCGGTGTAAAGTATTGCAACAAAATATGCCAAGAAGAAATCACCGTTACCGTTATCAGCAGGACTACTATCATCATCAGGATTACTATTATCAACCATGTTGGATAGATTGGATAATTGTATCACTGATGCTTGGTGTTATTGCTATATTTATCATAGGTTACTTTATCTTTAACAGTGATAGAAAGGCTGAATTAGCAAATGCTGAAGCCACTAAGAACTATGAAAAAATAATATCGATTGCTGTTAAAAGTTGTGATTTCGAGGTTGTAAAATTTTTGATGGAAAGAAACTTAGTAAATATTCATCGAGGTTCCGGAAAAAGGTTATTGGGGTATGCTACAGAAAAAGAGTGCTTGGAAGTTGTGCAATTTTTAGTAGGAGGGAAAGTTAATATTAATTCTACAAGTGTCATTGAAATAGATAAAAGAACAGTTTTGCACTATGCTGCAGAACAAGGTAATTTAGAAATTGTCAAATTCTTGTTACAAAATGGTGCAAATCCAAATGCCAAAGAATTTAGGGAAAAAAAGCCAAGGGATTTAGCTGTTATAATGTTACGGCACAATAAAAATAATAAGCCTTACAGAGAAATCATAGACCTATTAACCGAAGCAGAAAAAAACTATAAGTTAGAAAAATAACAGCTAGCTTTATTTACAAAATTTCACCTAAAGATTTCATAATAAATTCACACTTTATGCAAAATCAAAAAATCCCAATTACAGTAATACTAACGATGTTAATACAGACGGTAGCGGCGATATGGTGGCTTGCCAAGCTAGATTTACGAGTACACATGCATGATAAATTTGTAGAACAAAACCAAGGACTAACAGAGATGGTTTATCGACTTGAAGAGAGAGTAAAAAACCTCACTGAAGAAGTCAACGAACTTGAAGCTATTCACAAACACAAATAACGACTGAATTTCACAATGACTAGATATATCTTGTCCGTTGACGGCGGAGGCATAAGGGGCATAATACCATCCATCATTCTAGCAGAAATAGAAAAAAGAGCAAAAAAACCGATAGCTGAAATCTTTGATCTTATGGCAGGAACCTCAACCGGTGGAATTGTTGTGGCTGGGTTATGCAAGAAAGATGATCAAGGAAAACATCAGTACTCTGCAAATGATTTAGTTGAGCTTTACCAGGAGTACGGAGCATATATTTTCAAGTCTTCATTTTTTAGGCGATCAATATTATCGTGGTTTAACTGTGCACAATACCCATATGAAAACATCGAGTCGATATTGGAGAAGTATTTTGGTGACGATATTCTAGAAAACACTTTAAGTAAGGTGTTGATTACAAGTTATGATATTCACAATAACTGTCCATTTTTTTTCAAAAGCTGGAAAGAAGACAGGAATTTTATCAAGTTGAAAGATGCACTCAGAGCCACAACAGCAGCCCCAACATACTTTGCACCTAAGTATTTAGAAATTAAGCAAGAGAAAAGAGTGTTAGTAGATGGAGGGGTGTTTGCCAATAACCCAGCGGCTTGTGCGTATGCAAATAGTAAAAAACTTTTCCCTAATGAAGAAATCGTTCTGGTGTCAATTGGTACAGGTAAACTCTCTAATCGAATAAAGTACAGGAAATTAGGGAAGATAGCTTGGATAAAGCCTTTACTAAATGTGATGTTTGCATCGAGCCTTGATGTAGTAAATTATCAGATGAGTAATGTAATGGACGACAGATACATCAGAATTCAATCACAACTGACAATAGCGTCGGCTGAGATGGATAATGTAACACCTAAAAATATTAAATTTCTACAGCAGGAGGCAAATGCAATGATAGAGGACAACCAGGAAGTAATAGATAGATTTTGCAATATTGAACTATAAACGATGCCAAGCAAACTAAAAAAATTATACCACAAAGCAAAGAAAGGTTTAAAAAACATAGTTTCGTCCAAAAAACATACTAAGGGGCAAGAAGCTAAAATTTCAAACGATAAGCCAAAACCGCTCTCTGAAATTGTGGCACTAGAACAGAAGACCTCTAAAGTAAAAAAAGATAAAAAAGGAATAAAAGAAAAAATAAAAAGCTTTAAAATAAAACCCGTAGAAAAAGAGCTGAAAAAGGGCAACGTGTTCAAAAAAGGCTTCAAAAAGCTAAAAGGAAAACTAAAAAAATTAAATCCCATAAAGGTTAAAAAAAATAAGATCATTGGAAGCAAGAAGTTAGCATTTTTACTAACATCTGCTACAATTGTGGCAATTTTACCAACATTCAGTCTAGCTCCTCTGCCAGCACTAGCAATAACTTCTGCATGTGTTTTCAGTATTAATTTTATAGCTGTGAAGACGTTAAAGAAAGTTATCAAACAACGCAAATTAGCAGTAAGATCAGAAGCTGAGCCAGAAAAACTAGAAGAGGTATCTGTTGAACAACCGAAATCTAAGCAAATTTTCAGAGGTGGTAAATAGATTTATTAAGTAAACAACTATCTTTACTTATATCTTAATACATTATTTCTGAGTACCTCTGTTTTTAATCCAGAATTCAAGTCAATTCATTTTTGGACACTCACCCAACTCATCAGCAGTTAGACCACTTGCTCGCACAATAATCTCAATCGCAATACCGGCCTTAACTAGATCTTTTGCAATCTTGATTTTCTCTGCTTTTTTAACCTTTTCTTTGTTAGTCTGCATACCTTCAGACAAAGGTCTAACTACCGCACCCACTATATCACGGGATTCCTGATCTTTGCATTCATCTATAAATCTCAATAGCTTGTTTTCTGCTTTACCATCCTCATCTTCATATTCTGTTAGTCCAAGAAATAGAGCTTTAATGTTAACTGACAATGCCTTTGCTATCTTATCTAATATTTCAATCTGAACGTCTGTGTATCCTTTTTCACAGTCGTGTATTTCCTTAGGTGTTGAACCGATTTTATTTGCCAAGTCCTCCTGAGTGTATCCCCGTATTAATCTCTGCTCTCTTATCCTTTTTCCCACTTTGTAGAGTGTAGAATCAGTACAAATTTCTTTCTCTGCATCATCATATTCGTAAATAGATAAGTGAGTCGCTTGAGAAATAATATCAACTGAAACTCCTTCTTTAACTAGGTTCTTTGCAACTTCTATTCTTACTTCTTCTTGACTAGTTTTTTCGCTAACATATATAAATCTTATTAATGGATAAAGCTTCTTGCGTAATTCCTGGTCCTTAATTTCTATATGTATTTTCGTTAGATAGACTATTTCTTCATCCTCATCTTCATACCAACTGTCTTCTTTTAGTTCTGTTGGTCCTGGAAGTAGATCTATGATACTAATTGATAATGCCCCTGCTATTCTATATAATTCTTCAATTGGAATAGGGCTATACCCCAGCTCATAGTTGTTTATTTCTTGGTACGTTGACCCAATCTTACTTGCTAACTCTCTCTGATTGTACCCTTGTATTAACCTGCAACTTTCTACTTTTTGTCCTATCTCGTAGTTTATAGAACCAACCGGGTTAAAATCGCTTTTTCTTACAGAAGTAAACATATATCCTCATCTACAGAAACAAACCTACATATACAGCACGCTAGACTATTTTACTATAAAAATTTTAACAGATAAACCAGCCGTTTGCGAGATCAGAAACCCCTTCTTTAACTAGACTCTTTGCAATTTTTTGCTTCTCTAACCTTTTCTTCGCAAACCCTTATGCCTTCAAATAAAGATTCTATTAGTATGCTGCGTAATTCTTGACTCTCAATCTTTTTGTATTCTTCTATTAAATTTGATAGCTCTACCTCACCTTCTGTCGATTCGGGAAGTAGATCTATGATACTAATTGATAATGCCTTTGCTATTTCATCTAATGTTTCAAGTGAAACAGCAGCTCGTCCTTGTTCATATTCGTATATTCCTTGGTTTGTTATCACCCCGATTTTATTCGCTAAATCTTCTTGGGTGTATCCTCGTCTCAACCTCCACTCTTTTATCCTTTGCCCTACCTTGTATGGAATTTTTTTCTCCTCATATTCACCAATAGATAAGCGCGAAACAGAAACTCCTTCTTTAACTAAACCCTTTGCCACTTTCACTGCTTTTCCACTACTTTCTTCATTAACCCGGATAAATTTTGTTAATAAGTAAAATATTTTGCGTAATTCTTGACTCTTAATCTCTTTATATCTTCTTGCTATCTCTTCTCCTTCAAGATAACTTTTTGATACTGCTTGTCCGGAAACTAGATCTTTAACACTAACTGATAATGCTTCTGCTATGGCATATAATTTTTTAATTGGAATTCTACGTCCACCTTTTTCGTATTGTAGTATTAGCCAGTACTTTACACCGATTTTATTCGCTAGATCCTTCTGAGTATATCCTTGCTTTAACCTACAATTTCTTACTTCTTGCCTTACTCTGTAGTTTATAGAATCAGGAGCCACTCTTTTTCACACGAACTTTAAAACAAATATATATCCTGTTCTAAAATTTTATTAAAGTTCTTCCTTAATTTTTAACTGCAAAAACTTCAAATCGTCCAAAAAAAGGTAAAGCAGGGAGGCCGGCCTTACCTTCAGGCTTATCTTAGAGCTTTTTTTATACTCTTTTATCCATTTACCTAATCCACTACTCTTGCTGTTCTCGCTCGTGACCCTTTAGCTAGCTTTAACTTTAAATTCTATTGTAAATTTTTTTCTACGTATACCCCCTACCTCCTTCTCCACTCTTTTTAAGTAACCGTTGTAAGTGGAGAAGGAATTCGGTTGTTTAACGTTCCACAGTGGTTGCTTTACTACCCCCATATACTCTATCCACCCACGACAATGTTTCAACTGCCTTTATTTCTTCTGTGGCCCTCTTTTCACTCCATATGCCACACCGTGTGAAACCTCCTTCTCTTATTGCCTTTTCGATCGTCTTTCCTCCTAACAGACAATTTTCCATTATTTCTCCTCCTTCTTCTTGCAATTTCTCCCACGTTTCTTTGTCTTCTACTATTACTTGTACTTGACCGTAATTTTCTGCATCGTGGCACAATCTAATTTTTAGCTCACCAAGGCTTGAATGAAGCGTCATTTGAAAATCGCTGTTATCTGATAGATCAACATAATTTCTTGTACCTCCTTTTTCGCTTCTTACTTCAATTTCCCCATTGTCTATTTTTATTATGTAACTTCCTGATTCTATCCAGCCTTTGTTTAGACCCAAATTGCTTGTACCTTCTATTACTTTCGCAGGCTCTACTCTACCACCAGAAAATTTCATATAAAATGTATCGTTGTCTATTTCTACCTCTTCTACGCTTTCTCCTTGAACAGCATTTTCACCAGCTTCTTTCAGCTTTTGAAGTCGCTCATTTATCTGCGGTTGAATATTTGGTTGCAGTTTGCTGTAAATTTCGCTTGCAAGTTTATCATTTAACAGATCGTAACCAAATGTTGCGCCTCTCAACATTAATGCACCCACAACCTTTTTCTGCTCATCTTTTGTGAATTGGTTCGAAAGTATTTTACACATCACGATATCAGCAAAACTACGCTGTCCATCATAATATGCATTCATCCTTACTCCTTTACCTATTGCTTGTTTTAAGGCTTCAACCACTTCATTTATGTTCTCTGCTTTTATTACTGCATCTTTAAACTGGTTCAACTTCTCATTTTCATCCCAACTTGGCTCTATCTTTTGCAGCGGTGAGATAAATGGATTTGATTTCCTTGAACGACCTTGTCTGCTATAATGATCATTAAATCCTTTTTCCGAGTTTCTTGGTTTGTCACGACCATCTTGAGGAGAAGGCTTTTTACTTTCAAGGTTCTTAGCCTTCTTATTAGTCGTTTTACTTGAAAAGGCAGACAACAGGTTTTTCTTTTCAGCAATAGCATCTAATATCTCCGCTAATTTGCTAAGATCATCGCCTGCAGGGATAGACTGCTGGCTTTTCTTAACAGTACGACCCATGCCTACAATAGCTTTAGATATGCTATTATCCTTCGACAATACATCAAGATCAATGTTTAATTCGTAAGTATTTCCCCCTTTATCATTAAAAGGTACAATTATTATGTTACTCATATTAGCCTCCGCTATTTAAAATACTTTCTAAGTTTACACCGAGCTTTATTACTTTATTGTTAACTAGATGTATGCTTTCTCATTAATTATAAGGGTAATTAATGTGTTTGCAAATATTTTCCTGTATTCAAAAGAACGACTTTTGAGACATCAAAAAGCTGCTCAGCACTTCCCAATAACGAATTTTTACTTCAAATTACCTTTGAGCAGCTCTTCTTTTCGGACTATAACATTCCTTCTTCCTTAAAACTAAGATAGCTTTTACTTGTAACGATAATGTGGTCATATAACCTAATCTCTATAGTCTTACAGGCTTCAGCCAATTTTTTAGTTACAGCTAGATCCTCCTCAGATGGCCTTAAACTTCCGCATGGGTGGTTGTGCGACATTATCATTAACTTTGCTTTTTCTATTATTGCTTTTCTTGCCACTTCATGTATGCAAATAGGTACATATCCTTTTTACCAACATACACTGTTTCCCCTATTAAATGGAACTTTTGATCCAAATATATTATTATTGTACATTCCTTTTCTAAGTGCCCTATACATGCCTTTAAATATTCTACGAGCTTTTCCAAGTTACCACCTATTACTGGGCCTTTCTTTAACTCTTCTCTCGGTACCCTCTTTAAAGCTTCCTTAAGACATAGAATTGCTGTAACTGTAGAGTTAGTTACCCCTTCTATAGTTTTCAGGTCATCTATTTCCAGACCTGAAATCCTTCCTATTCCTTTAAAACGATCCATTAGCCTTTCAGCAATAATGCTAGCTTCGACTCCATCATGCGCTCCACTCAGAAATGTTCCTATTATTTCATGATCTAGTAAAGCATTTCCTTTGCTTACCAATGCTCTGAACTCTATTTCTTCTCTACGATCTTTACTTTTATTGTTATTATTCATATAATATATCCTTCACTAATAATAAATTATTTTTAAATGTTTACTGCTACTTTTTTAGCAGTCTTGGCATAAAGCCATAGCTTTCGGGTGAAGTCAAATCAAATTTTCATTTTTTTTGTTTATTTTTTATGGAAATATAAAAGATCTTACTTAAAACTTATAGCCAGTCGTTTGTAAGATAATATCAACAGAAATTCCTTCTTTGATTAAATTCCTTGCAACTTCAACCTTTTTTGCTTCTCTAATCTTTTCATTACAAACATGTATGCCTTCAAACAAAGATTTGATCAGCACATCTCGTAACTCCTGACTCTCTATCTTTTTGTATTCTTCTATCAAATTTGATAGCCCAACTTCGCTATTTTCATCTTCTGTTGATTCGGGAAGTAGATCTATGATACTGATTGATAATACCTTTGCTATTTCATCTAACATTTCAAGTGAAACAGCAGCGCGTCCTTGTTCATATTCATATATTCTTTGATTTATTATGCCCACTTTACTTGCTTTGAGTATATCCTCTTCTCAACCTCCATTCTTTTATTCTTCGACCTACTTTATACGGAATAGAAATTTTTTTTCTCATCATTATCATATTTACCAATAGATAAATTAGTTGTTCGAGAGATAACATGAGTAGAAACTCCTGCCTTAACTAAACCCTTTGCTACTTCTATTTTTACCGCCTTTCCACTTTCTTCCTCACTAATATGGATGAATTTAGTTAATAAATAAAACGTTTCACGTAATTCTTGGTCCTTAATCTCTTTATGTCTTCTTACTAGATTTAATACCTCTTCTCCCTCATACCCTTTCTCATTTGATACTTCTTGTCCGCAAGCTAGATCTCTAGCAGTTGTTGATAATGCTTTTGCTAATTCATATAACTTCTTAATTGAAATTCTGCGTGTTCCTTTTTCATATTGCAGTATTACCTGATATGTTGTTCCGATTTTTTTTGCTAAATCTTTTTGAGTATATCCCCTTGCTAATCTACGATTTCTTACTTCCTGTCCTACTTTGTGGTCTAAGGTGCTAGCGGTCATTCTTTTTCGTAACCTGCCATAAAATCTCCTTTAGAAGTTTTAGATAGAAATTTTGCTAGACCTTTTGAAAACTAGTATATTAAATGCCTATGCTGTGACAAGCTAAAATGAGAAGTTCACACTTTAAATAGGTATGTTTAAGACCACTAAATTCATGAATTCATTTGCCGGGGCTTTTAGGCACTTTATGAGGGGGTTATAAAAGATGTACAAAAGGACGTCTAAGGTGCGTAGTAGCATTCTAGGGTCATCTATTAAGGTAGTTTTTTGCCAACTCTTGAAATTTAGCTAAATTTACCACTTTAATAGACTTCAGCATAAAAACGTTGAACATTTCTTCAAAATTGTGTATAATTATTAATGCTTTTTATCTTACTTTCTCATGGCTCTTTCGAAATTTCTTGATCCAAAAAACGACCTTAGTTTTAAGAAAATATTTGGCTCTGAAAAGAATAAAAATATCCTCATTCACTTCCTCAACGATATCTTGGACTTTTCTACTTCTGATCAAATAATGGAAATTGAATTCCTTAGTACTATCATGGATCCTGAAATTGCTTCTGACAAACAAAGCATTGTTGATGTTCTTTGCAAAGACTCTATTGGTAATAGATTTGTCATCGAAATGCAGCTCGCTCGTGATAAGGGCTTTGAAAAACGCGCTCAACTTTATGCTGCTAAGGCTTATTCAAGACAATTAGATAAATCTGGTAATTATATTGATCTTCAAAAAGTCTTCTTTATTGCTATTTCCAATTGTAACCTTCTGCCTGAAGAAGTTGACTATATTTCTACTCATAATATACGTGATATCAAAACCAATGGTCATTACTTAAAAGATCTACAATTTGTCTTTATTGAGTTGCCTAAATTTACAAAAAATAGAGTAGAGCAGTTAGAGAATACTACAGAGAGATGGTGTTTCTTTTTTAAATATGCAGAAGAAACAACTGAAGAAGATCTGAAAAAGATAGCAGCAGAAGCTCCGATAATAAAGCTAGCATATGATGAATTAGACAGGTTTCGCTGGAATGAAAAGGATTTGATCGCATATGAAGAAAGAATATTGAGCGTGCAGAAAGAAAACGCTATCCTTGCTCAAAAACTCGATGATGCTACTCAAAAAGGCATCCAAATCGGCCATGAAAAAGGTAGACAGGAAGGCAAGGCAGAGGGAGAAAAACAAGCTAAAATAGCTGTGGCAAAAAACCTACTTAAAGCTGGTGTCTCTACTGATATCATATCACAAACTACAGGTTTTTCTCATTCTGAAATTTCACAACTTAAAGAAAAAACATAATATTCCTACTTATTCACTTTAACATTTATGAAAACCTTCTCTAAGTTAGACATATTCCCTAATTAAGAATCTAGTGAACTGTCTAAAATGGCTATAAAGATTACACATAGAATTATATAAATTACTATCATAACGTTACCCAAACTTCTATATCAAAGCTACGTGCTGTAAATTCAATATGGAAAACAGATTAACCACTTAGCATTTAATGTCTACTTCATCCATTTTAGTATGAGGACCATCAAACTTGGTACTGATACCCCTAATTATTTTAGCTACCTTTACTTTAAATTTTCCACTACTTGGCATATTATAGCTCCACCTCTTATATTATAACCTACCTATTGAGATTACCTCCAAGCTTGGTTACTCCTACATCAGAAAGACAAGTTGATACTTTTGAATGGCTGTGAACTGAAGCATTACTTAAATGACTTTGAGGCTCTAAAATCATCTGCTGTTTTTTTGCACCATCAACTTCTAATTTACCATCTCTGTTGTGTAATATCTGCTCTACTGATTGATTTAATACAATATTTAGCCTGCTATTAAATTGAATCATAAACTTGTCAAACTTCTTCGGACTTAACTTGCCAGGACATCCCGCCTCTCTACCAGGACACGCCTTCTCTACATATGAATTTAAAATCCCTGAAATCTCATCAAATTTGCCACCTATAATTTTTCCAGTAATCTCTTTCCCCATTTCCATAAAATCAATATTTAACCGGTGCATTGATATTTTGCTACCCTTTGCAGCTTGCTCTACTACTTTCTCAAATCCCTTTGTAATATTCAATGTATAGCCCTGTGCTTCTAGTGGAGATATAGGTTGATCTACTGTAGAAATATACTTCTGACCTGTAACTTTTCTAACCAGCACATCAAGTAACATTATTGTACCATTTACATCCATTGGTGCATCAACTTGTGAGATTGCACTTGTAGTATTCAATGTTTCCTCAGGCAAAGCAGCTCCAGAATAAAATAACCCACCTACAGAGCTTTTCACCCAAGAAATACAATCATTTATCCATGAAGATGGTCTTGTGCCACTGCTTGCTGCTATCTCAGGTTGATTACTTGAATCTATATGGTGATGACGACGTTTGCGTTGTGCAGGTTTTTCTCTTTTTTCATTGATTTCTTTCTCTAAACGTTTCATAATATTATTATATCCTTTATCTCTAGCAATATCTAGAGGTGTTTTGCCATATATATCCTTAGCATTCACATCTGCTCCTTTATCAACTAGAAACTTAGCAACTTCTAAACAATCTTCCAGTGCAGCCCAATGTAGTGGTGTCCAACCATTTTTATCAGCCTCATCAACGTTTGCTCCCTTGTTCAGAAGAAACCCCGTGATATTCACGTTATTATTCATAATAGCAAAGTGCATAGGAATTCTGCCAAGTATATCTTTAGCATTCACATTAGCTCCCTTATCAACTAAAAACTTAGTAATATCTGAATGACCTTTCAATGCAGCCCAGTGTAGTAATGTGCAACCATATTTATCAGTCGCATTAACACTCACATCTTTACTAACAAGAAACTCTACTATGCCTAAGTTACCACTCCAAGTATAATAAAATACGCCATGCGTTCTGTCGTCGATATCTTTAGCAATAAGATCATTTATTGTCTTTAGATCTTTTTCACTTTTTACGGTAAGTAACAATTCTCTATCTAAGTGTGCCTGCATTAAAACTCTTTCCATATTTGAATAAGAACCAGCTTCATTTAGAGGTACTCTACCACCATCATCTTTGGCATCAATGTTAGCACCTTTACCTATAAGATACTTTGCTATATCTAATTTACCATTACTAGAGGCCCAGTGTAAAGGTGTTTTGCCTTCCTTATCCTTAGCATTAATATTAGCACCATTTTCTATAAGGTACCTTACTATATCCAATCGATTACTAGAAACAGCAAAGTATAACGGTGTCCAGCCATACCGATCTTGAGCATTCAAGATAGCACCTTGACTTACAAGATCTTTAACTTCTTTAAGGTTACCAACTTGCACCACAGTCAACAATTGCTCGCCTAATTGTGCTTTTTTTAAATACCCTACAACATCATTATGTTTTTGATCAGTAGCAACATCTAACGATATCTTACTATCCTTGCCTTTAGTATTAATATTTGCTCCCTTATCTATAAAATACTTTACCAAATCTAAATGACCACCCCAAGAAGCCCAATGTAGTGGTGTCCAACCATTCTTGTCAGCATCATTCACACTAACTCCCTTGCTGAGAAGAAGCTCTACAATATTCTTACTATTGTTCTCAGCAGCACGCTGTATAGGCTTTTTGCCGTACATATTCTCAGCATTAATATCAGCACCTTTTTCTATTAAAAACTTTGCAACTTCTAAGCAGTCTTTCGATGCTGCATAATGTAGTGGTGTCCAACCATTATTATCAGCAGCATCAACGCTTACTCCCTTGCTCAAGAGAAACTCTATGATATCTCTATTATTATTCTCAGCAGCAACGTGTATAGGCTTTTTACCAGCAGTAGAAGTGTCTGCAGCATTCATATCAGCACCTTTTTCTATCAAAAACTTAGCAACCTCTAAACGCCCTCTCCATGCAGCATAGTGCAGTGGTGTGTAACCTTGCTTGTCAGTATCATTAATACCTACTCCCTTGCTAAGAAAAAACTCTATGATATCTTTACTATTATTCTCAGCAGCAACATGTATAGACTTTTTACCATAAGGGCCTTTATCTGCAGCATTAATATCAGCGCCTTTTTTCATCAAAAACCTTGCAATTTCTAAATGATCTTTAAATGTAGCCCAATGTAGTGGTGTCCAACTGTATATATCTCTAGTATTAACATTAGCATTCTGACTAACAAGATCCTCAACTTCATTGAGATTACCATCTCGTACTGCAGTCAACAATTCTTCATCTAAATCTGATTGTCTTTGTTCTATCATTTGTACTATGTTTGTGTAACCTTCTTGCTTAGCTAAATCTAAAGGTGTTTTACCATCTTTGTCTTTAACTTGAATACTAGCACCTTTATTGAGAAGAAATTTGACTGTGCTTGATTTATTTCCTTGTATAGCTACATGCAAAGGTGTTGAACCATTATTATTTACATCATTAATGCCACTAGCATTTTTATCTAAAAGAAATTCGACTATTTCAAGCTTACTATCATACTGAGCAGCCACATGTAAAGGTGTATTACCATACACATCTTTAGCTTTGATATTAGCGTTCTTATCAAGAAGAAACTTAACTATGTCGAACTTGTTGCTAGAAGCAGCAAAGTGTAAAAGTGTCCAATCATTACTACCTTTAGTATTCAATCCAGCACCTTGATTTGCAAGGCCTTCAACTTTATTGAGATCTCCATCTTGCACTGCAGTCAATAATTCTTTATCCAAATCTAACTGTGCTTTTTTCAAAAATTCTATTACATTTACGCGATTCTTTTGAGCAGCTAAGTCTAAAGGTGTTCTACCGTCGGCAGTTAAAGCATTAACATTAGCACCTCTCTCAACAAGATACTTAACTACATCTAATGAACCCAATTGAACAGCCCAATGAAGAGGCATCCAACTTTCATTATCTTTGGCATTAATATCAGCACCGTTATTTACGAGAAGTTTAACTATACTTAAATTATTCTTTTGAATTGCCCAGAACACAGAGATCCAACCCAGCCTACTTTGAGCATTAACATTAGCACCTCGTCTGATATTGTCTTTAACTTTGCCAAGATCTTCTTTTTCTATAGCAATCAATAACTCTCTATCCAGATTTAATTGTGTTTGTTTTAAAATTTCTACTATATCTGTGTAACCCTTTTGCTCAGCCAACTCTAAAGGTATTTTACCATCTTTATCTTTAGTCTCTAAATTAGCACCTTGAGCGATAAGATCTTTTACTTTATCAAGATTACCACCCCTTGCATTAATTAATAACCCTTGATCCAACTCCGCCTTCTTCAAAATTTCTATCATATCTCCTTTAGTAGCTAAACCTAAAGGCGTTTGGCTATTCATGTCTATAACGTTGACACTAGCACCTCTATCAAGAAGGAGTTTTACTACACTCAACCTACCTGCTTCAACAGCAAGATGTAAAGGCTTTTTATTATCTTTATCTTGAGATTCAATTTCAGCACCTTCATCAAGAAGAAATCTGACCATATCTAAATTACCCTCTTGAGCAGCAAAATGTAAAGGCGTTCCCTGATACGTTATCTCATTATTAAATTTTGCACCGTTACTAACAAGAAGCTTGACCACACCCCATTTACCTGACTGAGCAGCATAAAGTGTCGGTGTCCAAGCACGCCTGTCTTGAACTTCAATATTAGCACCTCTGTCAAGAAGGAATTGAACCATATCTAAATTATTTCCTGATGCAGCAAAGTGTAAAAGTGTTTTACCTTCCTTATCTTGAGCATCAATATTAGCACCTCTATCAAGGAGTAGTTTTACTATACTCCATTTACCTGATTGAGTAGCAAGAAATATTGGTGTGTACCCAAATTTATCTTGAACTTTAATATTAGCTCCTCTATCAAGAAGAAGTTTAACCTTATCAAATTCACCAGCTCCAGAAGCAAGATGCAAAGATGTCCTACCAAGTTTACCTTGAGCATTTATGTCTCCACTGTTTGGAGACTCTAAAGGTATAGAATTCTTTTGTGAATTAATAATAGAACTCACATTATTTAATTCATCAATACTATCTGAATTACGTATTTTATCTATTTCGTTACTTAATAATATTTCTCTGTCAGCAAATTTTATAGATAATGTTTCCATTTTAGGTTCTTTATAGAAATCCTTAAACCGTATAATACATAACTCGCTTGCTTCTACATCAGCATTAAAGACATTGGTAACTATCAAGTCATATTTATCATGAAGATAAGTATACTGCCCTGCTTTTTTAGATACAATTAGCTTATTCTTTTCTTCTATGCTTTGAGATGTTACTTCAATAAAATTCTCATCAGAAATAAAGAATGAAGACTTTAAATCTAAATTATCATCTATTTCCACCGGTGCATTATCAAAAATAATTTGTAATTTTTTATACCACTTATTTATAAGTGCATCTTTCAGCCTGACTGTTATTACATCTTGCTGTAAGCCGGTAGCTGATATAGATAACTTAATTAATAAATCATCCTTATCTTTCATAACAGTTGGTATCGGTTTTATACTCAAATCCCTATCTACCTGCTGCATCAACTGATGTAAATCTAATGTCCTTCTTAAACTTTTCTTTCCATTGATATCATCATTAACTACTACTTCCTGAATAGGAAAATTTTCAATATCAAGTGTTTCATGACCTGAAGTAATTGCGCATATATCATTTCCTCCTAGAATAACATTTTTTCTCTCACTTGTATTTAACTCACTACATACATCTTCCTTTACAAAATTCGGGTAAAGATCAGCATTGCTTCTCCCTCTATTATTTAAATAACTATCTAAATCTAACTTATTTTTTGACTGATTTAAAAAGGTATGCCTTTCAATATCTTCAACTATAGCAGATATTCTACTTGCTATTTGCCGATCATCTTCTTCAGTTAATATCGACTTATAGTCGACTACAGTTTGATTATAACCATTTGATTCTTGTAGACTACGTCTATTGCGAGTAGATCCACAATCTTCAATTTTCCACCTACTTTGATCTCCCACTCGATCCTGCGTATGCCAAGTAAATACGTATCGTCTATAGCTGTCATACTTATAGGAATCTGCAGCATACAAGTATTCATCATATTGAACGTTCTTTATGTGACAATTGTCACCATCAAGCTCAATTTTCCACTGACTTTGGCCTCCTGCTCGCCTCTTTGTATGCCAAGTAAATACGTACCGTCTATAGTCGTCATACTTATAGGAATCCGCAGCATACAAGTATTCACCATATTGAACGTTCTTTATGTGATAATTGCTACCATCAAGCTCAATTTTCCACTGACTTTGACCTCCTGCTTGACCCTTTGTATGCCAAGTAAATACACTACGTCTATACCCGTCATACGGGGCGTAGCTAGCAGCATACAAATATTCATCATACTTAACATTTTTAATACATACTTTTGACGAAAATACTGCATTCCTCACTGATTCTGGTAATCTACTTTTTAGTTTTTCAAGGTCAGATCTTTTTTCTGAACGGACACTAGAATATTTACTAGAGTCTACTGTATTTTTAATACAGCGAGCTAACTCAAATAATGCACCATCGTTCTTTGGCATTTTATCAAACACAGCTATATAACCTGAGATACTCTGATCAGGGCTATTATGACTGTATATGAACCTTAATATTTCTTTTTTATCTACTTGCGAGTATACGTCACTTACAGCTTCCTTAATTGCTCCACCAAACAACTTTTCATCAAAATTATAAACCTCATCCAAAAGTTCAATAGTCGAAGCATTGCGATTATTTAGCATACCATCCTTTAGCACCCTTTCTGCTTCACTTTTTATCGAACCTCTTAAACTACTTATACAAGACTCTACCAATCCTTTTGCATTAGATGGAATATTTGCTTGGTTAACAACTTCCTTCTTTAAAAATTCAACCTGTTTTATCATTTTAAATGCGTCATTACTTTTAGTCTTGATCCTGTTACAAAGAAGTTCAATTACACCTGAGTCATTATTGTAAGCGGCTAAATATAGAGGTGTTCTACCATCGTTGTTTTTAGCCTCGATATCAGCACCTCTATCAAGAAGAAGATTAATCATGTTTTGCTTGGCTTCTTCAACAGCCAAATGCAGGGGTGTCTTACCCTCCTTACTTCTAATTTCAATTTTAGCACCTTTATCTATAAGAAAGCTAACCATATCAAGGTTGCCATAATAAACAGCATAGTGTAAAAGTGCCCAATTATCGTCGTTACAACTAGTTAAAGCATTAATGTCACCTTTCTTCTCTAAAAATGATTTAAATACACTTTCACTTAATTTTACATTACCGTTGTAAACAGCATAATGCAAAGACGTCCAGTTCTGTGAACACTGATTTTTATGTTCAATATCAACATTACTTTTTTTAGCAGTTTTATCAAGAAGAGTTTTAACTTCATCCCATTTACCTTCATAAACTGCTGTGCTTACCAAAGGTTTCAATACTCCCAATCCTGAAGTTATCATCCACTTACTGCACTGATCTATTGTGTTTGAATCATACCCATTCAGTAAAAGGTTATTTTCTAATTTTTCAAGCAATGTTAAAATTTGACTGCTACTTGTCATTTTACCTTTTAATTCCTCAATTCCCTCTAAACTACAAAAATTTTCTGTAAAGCTAACCTGCTCTTGGAGTGAAGAAAAACCTAAACATCGATATGCTGGACTTTTATTTTCTCTTGTAAAATTATCAGCTGATACTAAACATTTAAAGTCATTTTCTACTTTCGGAGTATATTTATCCCTATTCTGACAATTTTCTGAAGCTTTACCAATTAAATACTGTACTTTTCCTACCTCAGATAAGCTAAACCTATCTAACCTACGGATTGTTATTGGTTCTAAACCTAGATCAAATTCCAATATAGAAATTCTATAAGATTCAGAATTATCCCAATCCTTTATGTCGATCGTATGATTAGACTTCTTATCACGAAATATCAGATCTGTACCACTACTAAAAACTTCAACCTGATCCGGACTAGTGTTCTTCAATATCATTACTCCTATGCGCTCTTCGTCTTCTCCTATAAAAGTAGAGATACCTTTTTCTGACTTTTGGTTATGCTGGATAACAGTAGTAGGATTACTAAAATCCATAATGTATTCTTTTACGATTCTTTCATAATCACTTCTAAGTTTGTCTTTGTATTCTGTTACATTATCAACATTTTCTAACAAGTCAGAAGATGGAACAAGATCATTGTTATTCCATAAAGAATAAGAAATATCTTCCCATTTACTTCGGTTGGTATAAAACCCTTCTATTCTAATCATAAAAGGTATTTCACTTTCTCTTATCAATAGGAGATCATCTTTATCTTTATACTTTTTAATATCTTCAAGACGAGAATCTATTACTACATGATCACCTTGAAAATCCTTAGGTAACAAAAACATATTCTGAGTTTGTGTAGCTTGTAAAAAAGGAACTAATTTACCTTTTTCTGAGGAAGAACACGACATTGACTGTACATAAGGAATAAATGTTTCTCCTTTTTTGTTCATAACTATAAGATGCCTATAATTAGAATCTTGAAGATAGTTTTTTACTTGAATATCAGTGTCGTTATAATTTAAATGTAAGTCACATTGCTGAATTGAAAAATCTTTTCCAACTTCTGGCATAAATAGTATATCCAGTTTTTTATCATTTGAATTATTATCAATTTTGACTTCTCTACTATTTATATCATTGCTAATAAAATACACATCACTTCCTTCTCCTCCTCTTGCAAACATAGTGCCTTGATCGAAGTTGATTACATCATCTCCTGAAGAACCAAAAACCATATGCGGAACCATATTATTATCTTGACTTTCTGTTTTGCTTCTAACGACACTCAAAACCTTATAATCCTTATTATTGTTTAGAATCTTTTTGTAATGAGTTTCAACATTGTCAAAATTATCTAGAGGATATTCTGAATGTAATTCAAATGAATTAATCTTTATAGCTGATGAGTCTGATTTTTCAATCTTAGGAACAATATTACTACCATTTTTATCTATTAGTACAAAATAAGGTTTATTACTGCTTTGCTCAGCATAATTTTTTATATCAAGAGTAAATTGATTGTTTTGACCCAAGTTTATTTTCAAAGATAAAGTATTACTATTTGTAGAGTAAGTTATTTGATCACAATCACTCAATAAATCAATTTCTGGAAAAACTACAGTTCCTGTTCCATCTACATCAATTTCTGAATATAAACCTCTACCTTTATAGTCTGCAGTTTTTACGTAAAAAGTATAATTGCTCTTTCCACCCTTGACTGTAGTATACGGCGAAATAATTACTTTTTTACAATTTTCAACTACATCTTTCTCATTGTTGTTAGAACCACCACCACTATCTATGATAACGTCACGATCATCGGTTCCGGTAAAGTGCTCAGAGTAACCCATGCACAAAACCTCATCCACCTTGTTCTTTCTTCCAATATAATGGTAATTAAAGAGGTTGTTACCGACATAATCATCAATCAATAAACGATTATTTATTTCTACCTTTAATTGTCCATGGGCACTAGGTTTGAAACGATAGTTAACTCTTATACTTACTTTATCTTTTGTTAACTGGCTTAAATCAAGTATATTAGTAGAGTTGCTTCCACCAATAATTTTACCTGAAAAGCTAGGGTTATTTACAAGGACAAACCTATTTGCTACATTATTGCCACCAGTTATTTTTGTTGTACCTGGATAAATTAGAAAATTATTGTTCCATTTATTGCTTCCAACAATTTCGCCTTTATCTATATTTCGTAAATCATAAACAATTGTTTTGCCATTTCTACCATCGTGACTAATAACCATTGCATTCTCACAGTAGTATAAAGGCGGTTGAACTGAACTTGTAATACCTTTTTCATAATCCTGCCCAGTAACCTTTGGCAAACAAATCCTGCTGGCACCTGGTATACGATCAGGTATAACACGTGAAAGATCTTTGGTATTAGTATCTTCTTTATCCATCAAAATCTTTGCATAATCAGGCCGAAGAGTATTATCACTTACTTTTCCAAGACCAACACCATAAGCAACAACACTATTAGGAGCATTATTTAAAGCCTTCCATACTTCTTTAGCTAGACTATCAACTGTGTTTTTTCTATCTGCAAGGTGTTGCACATCAGATGCCATATCTTGAAATAGAATCGTTCTCCAAAATATGCTCCAGTTTTCTCCATGGGTTGTATCATACTTTTTCTTGTACTCTACGATATTGCTGACACCACTATAAATCCCATAACCTACCATTAACGCAGCCCCAGCTGCAATACCAACTACAGGCATGTTAAGTGCTGTAAGAGCAACACCAGAAACAAATGAAGTGCTAGAAAAGGCTATGGATGCTATATTATCTCTTATCTCCTTTTCTCCACATGGATTATCACTATTCTCTCTTTTTTTACAATCTACAAGATTACTTGTTGACATGCCTATCTCAACAATATCAAATACACCAGCTATAGCCCCTGCTGCACCTTTTGCTATTGTACTTCCAAATTTCACTCCTACAACTCGGACAGCAAATTTTGTCCGCTTACCTAAAACACCTGGTATCTTTCCTACAACCTTTTCAGCTGATGCAACAACTTTTGGAGTAATTTTAACCATTACATTCTCAATTGGTTGAGATGCAAAAGACCATCCTATTCCGCCTAGATTTAATCCACAATCTGTTGCTGTTCCATCCTTACAAGACACAATGGCTCCATGGATTCCTCTGATTAATTGTATTCCACCTGCAGCATTCATTAACCTGCTTTTTAATTTTGGATTTTTTATTAACCCGCTATTTTGCTGTGAAACGTCACCGTGCAAACCCTTAATACGTTCATTCTGGACATAGCGTTCATACCCTTGATCTCCAATGACCTTATCGAGTAAATACTTATGATTACCTTCAATACTTTTGTCTTCAACGAACTCTACTAGCTGAGCATTTTTCTTTTCATCTTGACTGTTTTTAACATAAGTTAGGAATTTTTCACTATCAATTATAATTTTATCTATATCATTTTCATCTACCCTTCCTTTACTAAACTTTTCTACATCACCTTTGGAAAACAAACAAAGATTAGTACTTCTTTTCCTTCTGCTACCTCCTCCCACACAACTATTTAAGTTGAATTTCTTGCTCGGTTGTTGTGTTTCAGCAAGTATAGTTTCTAGGTTAGCTATACGTTGCGAATCTATACTTAATCTATCTGAAATATCTTCTCTCGCACGTATAAAATAATCTTCATTTCTTCCTTGAACTTGCAAACGGTTACGTATTTCATTAGGAATATTACGTGATCTACTTATTTGCAATACATCATTAATATCTCTAGCATTTTCTAATGCCCATAAGCCACAATTGTGACCATCTCTTTGTTGAGCAAAAGAAACATCATTAACGGTAATTTGAGCTTGTTGTAAAACTTGACGAATACTATCTGGAACATTGCTACCAAACGAGTCTGCATAGTACCCATTATACTTCCCATTTTGATAGGCAACAACTAACGTAACCCAGTGATTATTATTTAAATTAACAATTAAAGTTAATGGCCTTTTTTCACCTCTTGTTGCTACGCTATTCTGAAACTGTTGTAATTGATTAGCTATATGCTTCGGTGATCCCACTACTTCAAACAATGTGTTAGCCCCATCAGTACCATAGCCATATTCTATTCTTGCAATATCAGCTATATCGTGTTGTTGAAGCCAGTAATGATAATCCTTTTCTGCTGTTGCAGATTCTAATGTATTTAAGTTCTCTTCTTGTATACCTATATCTTTGAGTCTCTGGGTTACTTCTTGTATTCCTTCTAAATGTTTTCTCTTAGCGATATCAATAGAACTGTGCACTACTAGAGCAGGAACAAACTCATCACTCGTTAATATTAAAGAACCTTTATCCTTAGCCTTCGCATTAACAACTACGCCCATGAAAAGCATTTTGTCACTATCTGTGATTGCTTTCAGTGCTGCCCCTTTAGCATATCTAATATTTTGTTCTTTTGTTAATTTATCAACTTCCTGTTTTAGCTGATTTTGATTTAAGTTTTTATCTATAAGCTTAAATTCCAACGCTATAGGAGTATATTCTTTAGTACCTTGAGGCGAAGGACCAATACCTTGAATTACCATATCTACACGACCACCTGCTCCTACTTGAAATTCAGGTATGATTACAGTCTTAGAAGAAGTTTCCTGTAGCTTTAAATCGCTGTAACTACTAAATAAACCATTAAGAACAGCTTGTAATCTTGCTTCATTAGTAATCAAATCTTTAATAGGGTAAATCGCATCTGCTACCTCAGTAAGCAACCCTTTATAGGCTTGCAATGAAACCTCACCGTCAGGGGAAGTAGTATGTTGAGAAGTTATTGCTTGATCAAATTTTGCCTTTAATTCATCAGAATTAGGTATTTTAAGAAAACTACCTGCAAATTGTTGATCTGCACCACTTGGTTTATATTTACTTATCTGTTCTATTTCAAAAAGGTCTTCAAAAGATAACCCTGTTTCATATTTTTTTAGACTCATTTTAATTTCTATGACATTTCCTACTCTTCCTATTCCAGGTATGTTCAGCACTGGAATTTTTTTATCAGCATAGAATTCCTTTGTATTGGATTCTCGTATATGAAAAATGAATGCTGTTTTTTCTTGCCCTTCATTACCTTGAACAAATATTAATGTCATAACCGGGCTTTTAGATAAAGTGTATTCCGTTCCCTGAGGCCAATTAAGCGGGTACTCATCATATGAGTATATATATTTTTTAATGTTACTTTGATCTTGACCAATCTTGTTGATTAAAATTGATTGACCTAATATGTCTCGACTGAAATAGTAATGATCTTTTGTTTCTTTATTTGCTGGAAAAGTATGATATTCGCTTGATAATAAATCTTTTACCTCTCGCTTAAAAACTTCCTCATAAGCTGATTTATTATTCCACTTGCCAACTAGTTCGATAAATTCCTCCATCAAAGGAGCTGGTGGTCGTTTAATAGGTTTTACTTCAGTTTTAAACGGTTCCGCATTATCTAAATTTAACCCAACAGCAATAGCATCACCTGCATTGGTTAAAATCCTCATCTTATTTGGTCTAAAACCTTTTATATAATCTTCAGCTTGTCTCAGCGCATCACTTGGATCAACTTGTCCTTCAGTTCCAGCCTTGAGTTCAATAAGAATTGGAACTGAATCAACAGCACGATTAGGACCACGCACAAGCAAAACAATATCAGCGTAACCTCCTCCAGCAAACTGCTCCAGATAGAGTTTGGTATTATCACGATATCGAAAGTTATCAAATATTCCTGCTACAAAGCCATGTTGATCAGCTTCGCGAGCCTTAATGCCATAAACATTACCTTGTAAATCTAAATTGGTATGAATTTTTTTAATATAATTTAGAATGTCTTCGAGATTTTCCTTAGCTTGACGTGTATCTGAACTGACAAGCTTTTCTATATAATCCTCTAGGTAAATAGACTTACCCAGCTTTTTTGTCACTTCCTGAAACTTTACTGTAGGCTCAATGGGTTGATCTACAATTTTCTTTTTACTTTCTACCTTAATGTTTATTTTTTCATCTTCTCCATCACTCTTTAAGGTATATCCCTTTGCTGATACAATTCTTGATATTTCCTTACTAAAATCATCACTAAGGTTTTTATCTGAGCTATTTAGAAACTGCTTAGCTTTCTTTAAAAATTCATCTTGAGGTAAATAATGACCTTTTAATTCATCAGGATCAATTTGCATTGTTTGAGTATTGCCATATACATCCTTAGCTTTACACTCCAACACGTTATTCTTCAGATATAAATATAACTTCTTCGACTTAACATCTTTGTCTGACTTCGGTCTGCTTTTTATTAACTCATACTTATCTTTCAAGATTTTTATCACATCAATTTGAAGCTTGCGGGCATCCAATTCAGTATAATCCCTACCCATTACATCCTTCCACTCACCCGTGGTGAATTCAAAATTCTTAGTACGTGTCTGAGGAGAGTTAGAATGTTGAGCCTCTGTATCTTCGGTAAAAATAAAAACATGTGTTTTGTTTTCTGTTTCTGCCACAACCTTTAAGGTTCTTGCTCCCTCAAAACGAAAGTGTAACTTTTTTATGCCTAACTTATCATTAAGCTTAGTATCTAATACACTGGAAAACCAACCTAAAAATCTATGAGGAAAAAAGCCAGGCTTTTCACTAGAATGTAAATAAGATTGTATTTGATCAACCAATGACTGATATCTTGCTTCAAAAGATAGATCTAACTGATCTACTGCACTAGAAGTTGAAGAATCTACTTTCCCAAAAAGCAACTCAATCAACTCGAAATCTTGTGGTTTTTCTTGGTGTTGATTGTTATCAACCATAACCTCCTCCTGATTTTAACCTTTTACAATTTTTACTCTCACTAAAATTCTTTGCATGCTTTCGTTTAAGTTTAAGTAACTAAATAACTTTATCTTAACACTACACTTTGCTTCTAACATTAGTCACCTTCTGTTGTATAGCTTCTACATCTAATGATGAATTTGGCAACTGATCATCTCCTCCACCAACTAGTTGCTTATTTCTAATTCTAGTGAATATCTCATGTATTGATTTATCTTCTTCCATAATAGATTGCATTTGCTCTTGATTAAGTGAATTAATAATTTCCGGCAATACCTTAATATCCGCATTCTTTTTGATCAGACAAGCAATTCTATTTCTAGATGCATATCCTATACCCAACTTATCTAAAAAGTGTTGCTTATGAGTTTCAAAGCCAGAACGATTCCACATGGAGGTGAGCATGTCACTACCAGACTTAATAAAACTATCATCTGATAAAGAAACAAGTGAATCCAATGCTCCAAACATCGATGTACTATAACCTTCAGGAGATAAATCTTCTGACTTTAAATGTTCAAATAGCCTTTTAGCACTTTCAAAGGAGTAACTTCCTGTGAGCGTACTTAACGTATAATGATACTTATTTTGTTTAAAATCCCTTTTCAATAACTCATGATACTTATCTTCATGAAGGTAACGTAGACAAAAATCAACCATTCCAACATTATCAGCAGAAAAACGTCCTTTATTATATGCTACTTCCATTAATAAATCTTCTTTCCTTTTTGAGGATACAGAATCAATTAACTGTAACTTATCCCAGAAGAATTCCAAGGCTTCAACATGCTTTTCTAGCATCGCACATTTAAAAGCGTAAACGTATGGATGCTCATTATTTAATTCCAACTGATGTTCCTGATTATTTATGGCATGTGACCAGTAGATCATTAAAGCCCCTTTATCACATCCCTTAACTAAACTCTCTACTGGTTTACTACCTAATGTTAATTTAAATTCCTCAAAAATAGCTCTTATCTCGTCTTCAAAACAACACCAACATGCAATCCTGTAACGATCAAAGCGACTGAGGAGAATTTTTTGCCCATCTTCAGTTTTTAAGGTTAATAATTTTTTCCCTAGTGCATACCTATCAAGCTTAACATGACCTAAGGTATCATCGATTTTCCAACAGGCTCCACTTTCTAAAATTTCCTTTAAAAAAGGTGGTAGTATTATGCTATTCCATCTATTAAATAGTGCCTGATATGCAATACAATATCTCTTAATCTCTAACTCTTTAAACCCTTTATGAGGATCATCTTCTTTAATAGACGCTAGTAATATCTTTTGTACATCTTCGTAATCCATACTTACCCCCCCTAACAAGATTCAATATATTTTAGGCATGTTGCTCTACCTTTAAAACTTTGTCAATTACTATTTTAGAAAAATTTTCTAACCCAAAGTAGTTTTAGGCAAAAGGCTCTTAACAGGCTCAATATAAGATCTTTTATTCGCTTTTAAAGCCTGTTTTTGTTATAAATTCACCTCAATTCTTTTTTTCTTAACTCTTAAATAAATTAATGTTAATTTAATATTATATATCACTAAAAACTTAAATAATACAACCACTTTCAGTAAACAAAACCAAAGATCGTGAGAACAAGTTTTCTTGGAATGGATTGGTCTGCCACTCGATACATACGAACTTTTTAATACAGTGATTTTGCTATACGCTAAAACTAGCCATATTAGCATATTTCATCCATATCTACATACGAACTGGTTTGCCTAGCTTTGTTGCAATAATTTCAAGCTTCTATTTTTATAACTTTATTTTTACATGGCTTGTTCTCACAAATATACGATCTTTTTTGTGATTTTCAGAAAAGTAAAGAAGTCAATAAATGAATTTTTTGTGATGCTAAATGAGATAACCTTTTGAAAATATTCAACCAATAAAAAAGCTTGTATCTCCTACCTAGTGCTCCCCCTTGCATACTTGAAAAAACTACTCAAAAAACTTATACACCAGCCCCACTGCCTTTCCCAATTCCTGCACTTGCACCTTGGCTTACATTTACATCACTAAGCGAAGTACCTTGATTTGAGAAACCTCTTACTCCTACCTCAATTATCTCAGCACTTACTCTTCCTTCTTTTATTATTTGCTCTCTATTGATTTTTATTTCCTCTATTATTGTATCTATTACCTGGTCTGGAGATCCTCTTGTACAACTTATAGCTGCTTTTATAATTTTGTCTTCACCTTCCTCACCTATTGCACCTTGTAGTTCTTCATCAAGTCCTGCTAATTTTCTAGCGCAAACCTTAACTGCTTTTTTCTCTAAGTTCTTTTGTTCCAATTCTTGTTCCAACTGTCTTACCCTTCGAGCCGCTTGTTCTGCCCTCTGAACCGCTTGTTCTCTACTTTGTTCTGATGCTCTAGTTCTAACTTCTATTTCTTCTATGCGCCTCCTTATATCGTTTGATTCCTCTATTGCTTTTTTTGTTCTTTTCTTCTCTTTTTCAAAAAAGGTTTCTTTTTTCTCAAACTTTTCTTCAAGCAAATCTGTTAACTGATTTAGCGCAAAAACTGATATATTTCCTATTTCTCTTCTTTTTGGATTGCCGCCGTTGTAATACTGACCTACTACCTTTTGTAACCCTTTGCCATTTTCCTTACTATAATAATAATTTACCATAAGGTTTGCAAATTTGAATAATTCCTGACACGAGAGCTTTTTTATATACTCCTTACTTATTTCAGTAAATTCAGTTTCATCTGCTCCTAACACAAATTTCTGTTGCTCAAAAAAATCACTATTATCCCAACAGAAACAACTTTCTATATTCTCACACAATTTAATGATCAATTTGTAGTGTGCATTTATCAAATCAGAATACTCCAATATTGGTTCTACAAATATTTCGTCAGGTTGTACTTTATCTTTTTTATGACTCTTTAATATTTTATATTGTGTTTCACCTTCTTTTAATAACTTACCTACTTCTAACTTTATTATCTCCAACTCTTTAGAATTTTTACACTCCTTACTTAGCGATTTTAGATTTTCTACCCAAATCTCTTCATAGAATTTTTGATACTCTTCATTACGTTGTTCAAATTTCTTTCTTATTTCTTTTGTTGAGTCAAGAATATTTCTTGCTTCTCTTATAGACATTTCCTCATTAAGTATCTTTTCCACAAAACCTAAGTTATTTTTTAATGGCTTTATATAGTGTTCTCTTACTTCTTCCAAATATTGATTCCTTGATTCCATTAACCTTCCTTCTTCCCAATACGCTATATAATGCAACTTATTACATGCAGCTATATTGATTATCTTAAATAAATCTTGACCACTATTAATTAGATTGACTGAAATTTCTCCAAATAATCTATATATGTAACCATACCCTTGCTTTTCTTTCATTACATAGTCATGTACATTATTTAGTGCTTTCAGTATTGCATTAATTCTCTGTTGCACACTATTTGCATTTTGTATGCCTACTTGTACATCTGGGTGATACTTTAACGACAGTCTCTTAACATCATTAATTCTATCCTTAACATATCTATTGTGTTCTTCTTTACTCTTTTTACCCGCTTCTATATCTTTCAGGCTTATATCAAGATTCATTAGTAACCATTTTAATTCAAATGATTCCAGTGCTTCATTTAAAGTGGTATTAGAGTCATTATCAATGTTATTACTTAAAATAATCGCCCTAATCAGATTACTAAACTTATCTGCTATTGCTAGCGTCCCTACTTCTGCAACATTTCTACCAGCAAGATAAGAAGAACCTGCAGCTATAATTCCTGCTACACATATTGTTACTCCTGCACCTAATGCCGTAGCTCCTGCTCCTAACATTTTTTTTCCCATATCTTTTCCAGCATCTAGCATGTATCCCTCCTTTGTTAGCTGTTGATAATTATAAATATATCCATATTGAACAATATGCCATTGATGTACTATCACATTTGTAAATACACTAAGCACTAATCTCTGCAAAAAAGAGTAGCTATCGTAATTTATCGCTCTTTCACACTGTTCTTTAGTTAGCTCAACATCTTTGATTTTTTTGCTCCATGGCCACCACCAATAAACTCTCATTTCACCAAATGCTTCAAGTAACATCAGGTATTCATTTTCTGATACCTCACCATTTTTATTCTTTTGTAGTAGCACCTTAGAATCAAAACCCTTTTGTTTGCACAGATACTCAAATAAACTAGGACCAAACTCCCATAAAAGTACCCGATATTTCCTATGCTCAGAAAATCGCCTAATTATATTGTTTTGCCACACAGATAAACTAACACTACCAAATGTATATTCAGGAAAAATTGGTTCCATTAATTTCTT